>CANRNA010000024.1 GCA_947631805.1 uncultured Oscillospiraceae bacterium
GGGACATCACCGGCTCCTTCACCCACTATGAGCAGAGCCTGCGGGTGGTGGACAAGCTGGAAAAGGACGGGAAGGGCTTGAATCTTTGCCAGGAGACGCGGATGGGCATTTTGAACCACACCACCGGTGAGCCACGGGACACCCTGGAGGCGGACGTGGTGCGGCTGGCGGACCACATCGCCTATCTGAACCACGACCTGGACGACGCCCAGCGGGCGGGCATCGTCAGACCGGAGGACGTGCCGGACATCATCCGCCACCGGGTGGGCACCCGCAACTCCCAGCGCATCAACGCCATGGTCACCGACGCCATCGCCAGCAGCGCCCAGGGAAGGATAGGCCTGTCCCCCGCCATGGCCGAGGCCTATGCCGCTTTTGAGGCGTTCATGTACGACGCGGTGTACCACAACCCCACCGCCAAGGGGGAGGAGTCCAAGGTCAAGGGCGTGCTGGCCCCCATCATGGAGTATTACATCGCCCACCCGGACCGGCTGCCCCCGGAGTTCCAGGCCATTGCCGAGGCGGAGGGAAAGGCCGTGGCCGTGACGGACTATGTCTCCGGCATGACGGACAGCTATGCCATTTACACCTTTGAAAACCTGTTCGTCCCGGCGAGCTGGTCGGTGAAGTGATTTGTCTGTTTCTATGGGGCAGGAGGTGAACAGACCGTGCCGTTTTCCGAGGATTTTCTGGAGGAGCTCAGCCGCCGGAACGATATCGTGGACGTGGTCAGCGGATATGTGCCGCTGACAAAGCGCAGCGGCGCCAATATGTTCGGCCTGTGCCCCTTCCACGGGGAGAAGACCCCCTCCTTTTCCGTCAACGCCGACAAGCAGATATACCACTGCTTCGGCTGTGGCAAGGGGGGCAGCGTCATCAACTTCATCATGGAGATAGAGAACCTCTCCTTCCCCGACGCGGTGCAGTTTTTGGCCCGCCGGGCGGGGATGGAGGTGCCGGAGGATACTCAGGACGTGAACCGGGGCCGCCGGACCAGGATGCTGGACCTGAACCGGGAGGCGGCGCGGTTTTTCCACGCCCGGCTCATGGAGGACGCGGGCCGGGCCGGACAGGCCTACGTGGACCGGCGGGGCATCCGCTCCATGGTCAAGCCCTTCGGCATGGGCTTCGCCCCGGACAGCTGGCAGAGCCTGACGGACGCCATGACCGCCAAGGGCTACACCCGCCAGGAGCTGGTGGACGCGGGCCTGTGCCGGGTGGGCAAGAGCGGGGGGCTGTATGATTATTTCCGCAACCGGCTGATGTTTCCGGTCATCGACGTGCGGGGCAACGTCATAGGCTTCTCGGGGCGCATCCTGGACGACGGGGAGCCCAAGTACCTGAACAGCCCGGACACCCTGGTCTACAGCAAATCCCACAGTCTTTTCGCCCTGAATCTGGCTAAAAAGTCCAAAAGCGGATATATTCTTCTGGCAGAGGGAAATATAGACGTTGTAAGTCTCCATCAGGCGGGGTTCGACAGCGCCGTGGCCAGTCTGGGCACCTCCCTTACCGCCGACCAGGCCCGGCTTTTGGCCCGGTACACCTCCCAGGTCATCATCGCCTACGACAACGACGCGGCGGGGCAGAAGGCCGCCCAGCGGGCCATCGGCATATTGCAGCCGCTGGACCTGCGGATAAACGTGGTGAAGATACCGGGGGCCAAGGACCCGGACGAGTTCATCCAGGCCAACGGGCCCCAGGCCTTCAGAAACCTCATCGAGCGCAGCGGCAACCAGGTGGAGTACCGCCTGGAGCAGACGGCGGCGGAGTACGCGCTGGACACGGACGCGGGCCGGGTGGGGTATCTGCGGGCCGCGGCCAAGCTCATTGCCTCCCTGCCGGGGAGCGTGGAGCGGGAGATATACGGCCTGCGGGCCGCGGAAAAGGCGGGAGTATCCCCGGAGGCGTTCAAGCTGGAGGTGGAGCGGGTCCGCAAACAGAACGCGGCCGCCGCCCGCAAGCAGAGAGACCGGGAGGCATCCGCCCCCCTTCGGGCGGTCCAGCCCCAGAGCCGGGAGCTGCGGTTCGAGAATGTGCGCAGCGCCGTGGCGGAGGAGGGGGTGCTGAATCTGCTGTGCCGGTTCCCGGAGCAGTTCGGCGCCGTCCCGCTGACGGCGGCGGATTTCACCTCTCCCGTCCTGGGCGGGCTGTATGAGGCGGTGACGGAGCGGCTGCGCCAGGGCCGGAGCGTGTCCCTGGCCGCCCTGGGACAGCAGTTCGGCCCCGACGAGCTGACGCTGCTGGCAAAAATACTCCAGCACGACGAGATATCCGCCCCGGCCGCCCAACAGGCCATGGGCGATTACATAAACAAGATACGCGCAGAGAGAGACAGAGCTACCCGCGGCCAGGACCTGCGGGGCTACGCCGAAAAGCTGAAACAAACGAAAGGGTATGGTTCATAAAGATGGCAGCAGAGAAAAAGACGACGGCCGAAGAAGAGATCCTCTCCCCGGAGCAGACCCCGCCCGCCGGGGAGCCGGAAGCGGAGGAGGCGCCCAAGCCCAAGAAAAAGTCCGCCCCCAAGAAGAAGTCCAGCGCGGAGGAGACCGCGCCGAAGAAGACGGCCAAAAAGAAGACGGAGGGCGACACGGAGGAGGGCGAGGGCGGACCCGCCGCCGACCTGCCTCCGGAGAAGACCAACGAGGAGAAGATAAGCGAGCTCATCGAGAGAGGCAAGAAGGCCGGAAAGCTCACCAGCAAGGAGCTCAGCGACGTGCTGGACAGCATGGGCCTGAGCCCGGAGGAGCTGGACGCGGTCTATGACCAGCTGGAGGATCTGGGCATCGACACCGCCGGGGATGAGTTCCTGCCTCCCCTGGAGGACGACGCGCTGCCCGCGCTGGAGGAGCTGGAGGAGCTGGAAGAGCTCAGCAACGTCCGGGAGGAGGAGATCATCGACACCGACGCGGTGGCGGAGAACTTCTCCACCGACGACCCGGTGCGGATGTATCTGAAGGAGATAGGCAAGGTGCCTCTGCTGAACCCGGATGAGGAGCTTGCCCTGGCGTGCCGCATGGCCGAGGGGGACGAGGAGGCCAAGCGCCGGATGGCGGAGGCCAACCTGCGGCTGGTGGTGTCCATCGCCAAGCGCTATGTGGGCCGGGGGATGCTGTTTCTGGACCTCATCCAGGAGGGCAACCTGGGGCTCATCAAGGCGGTGGAGAAGTTCGACTACACCAAGGGCTACAAGTTCTCCACATACGCCACCTGGTGGATACGCCAGGCCATCACCCGAGCCATCGCCGACCAGGCCCGGACCATCCGCATCCCGGTGCACATGGTGGAGACCATCAACAAGGTCATCCGGGTCTCCCGGCAGCTCCTCCAGGAGCTGGGCCACGACCCCTCCGCCGAGGAGATAGCCGAGGAGATGAACATCCCCGCCGAAAAGGTGCGGGAGATATTGAAGATAGCCCAGGAGCCCGTGAGCCTGGAGACCCCCATCGGCGAGGAGGAGGACTCCCACCTGGGAGACTTCATCGAGGACGAGGGCGCCTCCGAGCCCTCCGAGGCCGCCAGCTTCACCCTGTTGAAGGAGCAGCTCATGAGCGTGCTGGACACCCTGACCCCCCGGGAGAAAAAGGTGCTGGAGCTGCGCTTCGGCATCATCGACGGCCGCACCCGCACCCTGGAAGAGGTGGGCAAGGAGTTCAACGTGACGAGAGAGCGTATCCGCCAGATAGAGGCCAAGGCCCTGCGGAAGCTGCGCCACCCCTCCCGGAGCAAGAAGCTGCGGGACTTCCTGAACTGAACGGGAAAAAGCACGCCGCACAGGACCGGCCGGTCCTGTGCGGCATATTATTTTTAATTGAAATTTACTTCGTTCCGAAGATGCGGTCGCCCGCGTCTCCCAGGCCGGGGACGATGTAGCCGTGCTCGTTCAGGTGGTCGTCCTCCGCGGCGGCGAAGATGTCGATGTCCGGATGGGCGGCCTGCATGGCCTCCACGCCCTCGGGAGCGGCGATGATGCACATGAGCTTGATGTTCTTCACGCCCACCTCCTTCAGGAAGGTGGCCGCGGCGATGGCGCTGCCGCCGGTGGCCAGCATGGGATCGACGATGATCACGTCACGCTCGGTGATATCGGGGGGCATCTTGAAGTAATACTTCACCGGCTCCAGGGTCTTCGGGTCCCGGAACAGACCGATGTGGCCCACCTTCACATTGGGCATCATGGACACCATGCCGTCCACCATGCCGAGCCCGGCCCGCAAAATGGGCACCACGGCCAGCTTTTTCCCGGCGATGCGGCGGCAGGTGGCCATGGCCACGGGGGTCTGGACCTGGACCTCCTCCAGAGGCAGGTCCCGGGTGGCCTCGTAGCACATGAGCTGGGCGATCTCGCTGATCAGCTCCCGGAATTCCTTCACGCTGGTGTGCTCGTCCCGGAGGATGGACAGCTTGTGCTGGATCAGGGGATGGTCGAAAACCATGACTTTGCTCATATCAAACGCTCCTTTGTTGGATTGGTTTTTCTATTTCTGCCGGTCCAGACGGGCCAGGCGCTCCCGTTCGGCCTGGCTGAGCCGGAGATAGGCGGGCATCAGCTCCCCGGCGGGGACGGCCTGACGGCCTATAGCCGCCAGCCCCACCCCCCGTGCGCTTTGCAGCCGCAGGGGCTCCGGGGCCAGAAACAGGGCGACACGCTCCCTGTCCAGTGTATTATAGCACAGCTCCGCCCCATCTCCAAGCAAAATCCACGGCTCCTGAGATGCGACGAGCTCTTTTTCCAGCTCCGGCAGGCCGATGGCCCTGTCCTCCGTCAGGCGGACGGGTCTGCCCCCCTCCACGGTGAACAGGGCGTTGTAGACCTGGCTCCGGCGGGCGTCCATGCAGCAGCACAGCGTCTGTCCGTCCAGCACCGGCCCGCCGAAGGCCATGGCCTCCAGGGTGGACACCCCCACGGCGGGTATCTCCAGGGCCCAGCATATCCCCTTGGCCTCGGCCATACCGATGCGCAGGCCCGTGAAGGAACCGGGCCCCCGGCTCACGGCCACCCGGTCCAGGTCCGCCAGCTCCTTTCCCAGGCCCCGCAGCAGGCTCTCCGCCATGGGCAGCAGGGTCCGGCTGTGGGTCAGCCCGGCGTTCTGGATGGAGAACGCCAGCATCCTCTCGTCCGCGAAGACCGCCGCCGAGGCGGCCTTGGCGGAGCTCTCCAGCGCCAGTGTCAGCATGATGCGGGCCCCCCTTCCACCGTTATCTCCCGCTCGGTGTCCGATATTTTCCGGAACCGGACGGCGTATTCGTCCCCCTCAAAGGCGCCGGGGACGTTCTCGCTCCACTCCACGGCGCACACGCCGCCCCGGCCCAGGTAATCCTCCCAGCCGATGTCGTACAGCTCGTCCGCCCCGGCGAGACGGTACATGTCGAAGTGGAACAGGGGCAGGACCCCGCCCTCGTACTCGTTGACGATGGTGAAGGTGGGGCTGGTGACGGTCCCCGGAAAGCCCATGCCCCGGGCCATGCCCCGGACAAAGGCGGTCTTGCCGCAGCCCAGCTCCCCGTAAAGGGCCGCCACGGCCCCCGCCGTGAGCTTCGCGGCGAACGCGGCCCCCAGGGCCTCGGTCTCTTCTTCACAATGGGTGATGTATGTCATAAAAAGCCTCGCATAATGTCAGGTATATCTCCGGGCGGCTCACAAGTCCATGGTGGCGTAAGCGTTCAGGTCCGGCCCGGCGGTGCGGCCCGCCAGGTATTCATAATAGCCCTGGGCGCCTATCATGGCGGCGTTGTCCCCGCAAAGCCGCAGGGGCGGCACGAACAGCCGCCGTCCCTCTCTGGCGCAGGCGGCCTCAAAATCCGCCCGGATGCGGGAGTTGGCGGCCACGCCCCCGGCCACGGCCACGTTTTTGTAGCCCAGGGCCCTGGCGGCGGCCATGGTCCGGCCCACCAGCGTCTCGCTCACCGCCCGGCACAGGCTGGCGGCCAGGCCCGGCTTGTCCAGGGGCTGGCCGGTCTGCTCGGCGTGGTGGGCGATGTTCACCACGGCGGTCTTCAGGCCGGAAAAGCTCATGTCATAAGGGTTTGCCCCGTTCACCGAGGGCCGGGGCAGCTCGTAGGCCCGGTCGTCTCCCCTTTGGGACAGCTCGTCGATGGGCTTGCCTCCGGGGTAGCCCAGACCCATGACACGGGCGGACTTGTCGAAGCACTCCCCGGCCGCGTCGTCCCTGGTCAGGCCCAGGATGGACATATCCGTGTAGCCCCGCACGTCCACCAGCATGGTGTTCCCCCCGGAGATGGCCAGGCACAGGAAGGGGGGCTCCAGGTCCGGATAGGCCAGGTAATTGGCGGCGATGTGGCCCCGGATGTGGTGCACCGGGACGAGGGGCACGCCCAGGGCCAGGGCTGCGCTCTTGGCGAAGTTCACCCCCACCAGCACCGCCCCGATGAGCCCGGGGGCGTAGGTGCAGGCCACGGCGTCGATGTCCCGGCGGGACGCCCCCGCCTTGTCCAAGGCCCGATCCGCCAGGAGGGAGATGACCTCCAGGTGGCTTCTGGCGGCTATCTCCGGCACCACCCCGCCGTATATCTCGTGCAGGGCCACCTGGGAGAATATCTCGTCGGCCAGCACCCGCCGCCCGTCCTCCACCAGGGCGACGGCCGTCTCGTCACAGGACGATTCCACAGCAAATATCAGCATCTTCACAGCACCAGCGTCATAATAATGGCGTCCTCTCTGGGTTTTTCATAGTAATTGGTCCGGCGTCCCACGGGTACGAAGCCGTGCTTTTCGTACAGCCTCAGGGCGGCCTGGTTGGAGGCGCGGACCTCCAGGGTGATGAAGGCGAGCGCCTTCTCCCGGCCCCGGCGTATCATGGCGTCCATGAGCCCGTCCGCCGCGCCCCGCCGCCGTCTCTCCGGCGCCACGGCGACGCTGTCCAGGCTCCCCTCGTCCAGCACGCTGGCCAGGGAGGCATAGCCGCACAGGACGCCCTCGTCCTCCGCGACCAGCATTTTATCCACCCGCCGGGCGATGAAATCCTCCGGCCAGGGGTCGGCGGGGAAGCACACCACCTCCAGCGCCGCGATGGCGGGGACATCTTCGGTTGTGGCTTGTCGGATAATCATGGCAGCCTTTCAAACGATCAGTGGGCGTCCGCCCAGCTGTGGCCTATATGGGCGTCGGCGGTGAGGGGCACGGAGCAGTCGGCGGCGTGCTCCATCTCCTCCCGCAAAATGACCGCGGCCCGCTCTCCCAGGGCAGCCGGGCACTCCACGATGAGCTCGTCGTGGACCTGGAGCAGCAGCTTTGCCTCCGGCAGCTCACGGGCCAGCCGGTCGTGGACCCGTATCATGGCCAGCTTGATGATGTCCGCCGCCGTGCCCTGGATGGGCATGTTCCGGGCCACCCGCTCGCCGAAGGACCGCAGGTTGAAATTGGAGGCGGTCAGCTCCGGCAGGGCCCTCCGGCGGCCGAACAGGGTGGACACATAGCCCTGCTCCTTGGCCTGGGCGATGGTGCTGTCCATGTACTCCCGGACCCCGTGGTATTTGGCAAGATAGGTGTCGATATACAGCTTCGCCTCGGCCTGGCTCACGCCGATGTCCTGGCTCAGGGAGAAGGCGGAGATGCCGTAGACGATGCCGAAATTCACCGCCTTGGCCCGGCTTCTCAGCTCATGGGTGACCGCCTCCAGGGGCAGGCCGAAGACCTGGCTGGCCGTGACGGCGTGGATGTCCTCGCCGGACAAAAAGGCCTCCCGCATAGTCTCGTCCCCGGACATATGAGCCAGCAGCCGCAGCTCGATCTGGCTGTAGTCCGCGTCCACCAGCACGTTCCCCGGCCCGGCCACGAACATGCGCCGGATGCCCGCGCCCAGCTTCCGCCGGACGGGGATGTTTTGCAGGTTGGGGTCACGGGAGGACAGCCGCCCCGTGTCGGTGACGGTCATCTGGAAGGCGGTGCGGATGCGCCCGTCCGGGCCTATGGCCTTTTGCAGCCCGTCGGTGTAGGTGCTCTTCAGCTTGGTCAGCTCCCGGTATTCCAGCACCTGGCCCACGATGGGGTGCTTGTCCCGCAGGCGCTCCAAGGTGTCGGCGTTGGTGCTCCAGCCCCGCTGGTTCTTCTTGCCCGCGGGCAGCTGGAGCCGCTCAAACAGCACCTCTCCCAGCTGCTTGGGGGAGTTGATGTTGAAGTGGCCCCCGGCCTGGGCCCATATCTCCTCCTGGAGGGCGGCGATGCCCTCGCTCAGCTCCTGGCCGAAGTCATACAGGGCCTTTCTGTCCACCAGAAAGCCCGCCTGCTCCATATCCGCCAGCACGGCGCAAAGGGGCAGCTCGATGTCATAATAGAGGGTGTGCATGCCCAGCTCTTCCAGCATGTCCGGCAGCACCCCGTACAGGGCGTATATGGCCTCCGCGCCGTCCAGGTCCCGGCCCAGATACCGCTGGCTCAGCCGGGGCAGGCTGTAGTCGGAGGCGATGGCGTCCAGCAGATACCCGGCCAGGGCGGTGTCGAACTGAAAGCCCTCTGTGCCGAGCCCCTCTGCCAGAAGAAGGCTCATCAGCTCCTTCACGTGGTGGCCCAGCTTTTTCGTCTCCGGGGAGAAAACCGCCCGGAGCAGGGCGTTGTACGCCTCGCCCCCGTCGGCCCATGTCACGTCGTATACCGCCTTGCCGTCGCACACCGACAGGCTGTCCAGGTCCTCTCCGGCCAGCACGGCAACGCGCTCCGCCGCCTGCACCGCCTCCAGGGCGGCCTGGGCGTCTCCGGCGATGTGGGGCAGGGCGGGCGCGGCCTGGGCAGCCGTCTCGGCCCCTGGCTCCAGGCCCCAGCGCTCGATGAACCGGCCGAAGCCCAATCGGCGGCATACCTCATAAAGGGCCCCCGTACTGTGCAATGACCACACCGCGTCCGCCGGGTCGAAGTCCATGGGCGCGTCCCGGCGGATGGTGGCCAGCTCATAGGACAGGCGGGCGCTGGGCTCCCCCTCGGCCAGGCGCTTTTGCACGGCGGGCCACAGCCCGTCCCTGGCGGCCAGCACCCCCTCCAGAGTGCCGTACTGGTGGAGCAGCTCCAGAGCTGTCTTCTCCCCTATGCCGGGCACGCCGGGGATGTTGTCCGAGGAATCCCCCATGAGGGATTTCAGGTCCACCATGCCCACAGGCTCCAGGCCGTATTCCTCCCGGAAGCGGTCCGGGTCGTATTCCACAGTCTCGGTCTTGCCCATGCGGGTCTTGATGTGGATGACGTGGGTGTCGGGGGTGATGAGCTGGAAGGCGTCCTTGTCCCCGGTCACCAGGCGGCAGGCCCAATGATCCCGCTCGCAGCGGGCGGCCATGGTGCCCATCAGATCGTCCGCCTCCCAACCGGCCAGCTCGTACCGGCGGATGCCCATGGCGTCCAGCAACTCCTTGAGCAGGGGTATCTGCACCTGCAGCTCCTGGGGCATGGGCTTGCGTGTGGCCTTATAGGCGTCGCTCATTTCGTGGCGGAAGGTGGGCGCGTGTACGTCAAAGGTGACGCACACCGCCTCCGGGGCTTCCAGCTCCAGCAGCCTCTGGAGGATGGCGATGAAGCCATAGACCCCGTTGGTGGGCGTGCCGTCCGGGGCATTGAGCATACGGATGCCGAAATACGCCCGGTTGACGATGGAGTTGCCGTCCAGTATCATGATCTTTTTCGCCGCGTCGGCCATTTGCAGGACTCCTTGTTCGTTATCCTTGAAATTGTACCATGTTTTGCGGAAAAAAGAAAGACCCCGTCCGCCGGGACGGGGCCTGCAAACGTCACACCAAAATGGGCTGGAGCTGGCGGCCCTGGCTGGCGGCCAGCACGGCGGGGGCGATGCGCCCGTAATCGCAGCTCAGGCTGGTGGGCTTGGCGGCCGGGTCATCCTGGCCGAAGGGGACAAAGAAGACGTTTTTGCGCACCAGCAGGCGGCCGATGTTCTCGGCGGAGGCCCCCAGGCCGTCGTTGGTGGACACGCCGATGACCAGGGGCTTGCCGTTGCGCAGGTGGCCCTTGGCGGCCATGGTGACGGCGGTGTCCGTAATGCCGTGGGACAGCTTGCCCAGGGTGTTGCCCGTGCAGGGCACGATGGCCAGCACGTCTATCATGCCCTTGGGGCCCAGGGGCTCCGCTTGGGCGATAGAGGTCACCGGGGCGTGACCGGTCCGCTCCGCCAGCAGGGCCATCCAATGCGCCCCCTCCCCGAAGCGGCTGTCCCGCTGGGCGTTTTCGCTGAAAATAGGCAGGATGTCGAACTGGGCGCACAGGGCGTCCAGCACGGCCTCCAGCTTGCCGAAGGAACAGTAGGAGCCGGTGAGCGCCAGCCCCAGACGCAGCTTATCCATGATGTTTATCCTCCTCCATCACACGATATATGGCCTCCGCCATCACGTCGGCGGCGGCTTTGGGAGCGTACAGCCCCGGCAGGCCGGGGGCCTTGAGCACCGGCGCGTCCGAGGCCCAGCCTCCCGGAGCGCTGGCCAGGTCGATGCACAGCGCCCCGCCGTAATCCCCGTTCAGCACGGGGGCGGGGATGGTGTTGATGACCCCGTCGAACACCGGCGGGATGTGGTCCATGTCCACCGCCCGCAGACCCCGGCTCCTGGCGGCGGCCCGGGCGGCCTCGCTCCTGGCGGCCACAGTGACCCGTGCCCCCAGGGAGGACAGCATCCCCGCCAGGAAGCCGCCGATGCGGCCGAAGCCCGCCACCAGCACCTCCATCCCCGCCAGGCCCCGGTTGGACCGGCGCATGAGCAGCTCCAGCGCCCCCTCGGCGGTGAGGGCGGCATTCTCGATGGTGTATATGGGGTCGCTGTAATAGGGCACCCCCTGCCGCCAGGAGGGGGGCGCGATCTGGTTGGGGCTGGTGGGCGTCAGCCGGTGGCCGTCCAGCTCCAGCCGCCGTTTTAAGTACATGAACCGGGGGTCGGCCCCCAGCAATGTAAAGTCCATCTCTGTCATCACCTCTTGTCATCCTATGCCGAATGGGGTAAAATTGACATATCCCCCTGAAAGGAGAGAGCTTATGAAGGACATCTTTACCCCCGCCGACATACTGCTTCCAGCGGCGGGCACGGATATGACCAGGTGGGCGGCGGTGGCCTGCGACCAGTTCTCCGCCCGGCCTGCATACTGGGAGACGATGAGCGCGTTCGTGGGCCGGGCGCCCTCCGCCCTGCGGCTCATGCTGCCGGAGGCGTATCTGAATGCCCCGGACGTGGAGGCGCGGAAGGCGGCCATGCTCCGCGCCATGGAGGACTATCTTGCCGGGGACGTGTTCCGCCCTGTCCCGGCGTCTTACGTGCTGGTGGAGCGCACGCTCCCCAACGGCAAGGTGCGCCGGGGCCTGGTGGGCAAGCTGGACCTGGAGGCCTACGACTGGACGGAGGGCTCCGTCTCCACGGTGCGCTCCACGGAGGCCACGGTGCCCGAGCGGCTGCCCACCCGTACGGCTCTGCGGCGGCAGGCGGCGCTGGAGATGCCCCACATCGTGCTGTTCATGGACGACCCCGAAGACGGGGTGCTGGGGGCGGCCGAGCCGGGGGAGACGCTTTATGACTTTGACCTGTACGCCGGGGGCGGGCACGTGAAGGGCTGCCGTCTGACGGGCCCCGCCGCCGAACGGGTGAAAGAGGCCATCGACGGGCTGCCCGGCCCGCTGGTCTTTGCCATGGGGGACGGCAACCACTCCCTGGCCGCCGCAAAGGAGCACTGGGAGGCGCTGAAGGCCGCGGGCGCGCCCATGGACCATCCGGCCCGGTACGCCCTGGCGGAGCTGGAAAATCTCCGGGACCCGGCGGTGGAGTTCTTCCCCATCCACCGGGTGGTGTTCGACACGGACGAGGGCGGCTTTGTATATGAGTTTGCCGGGGACGACACCGGGGCCCTGGTGGCCCGGGCGGACGAGGAGGCCCGGGCGTATACGGCCGCCCACGGGGGGTATATCGACTACATCCACGGCGGCGAAGAGGCCCGGACAATGGCCGCCCGCCCCGGCTGCGGGGCCTGGCTGCTCCCGGCGCTGGACAAATCCGAGCTGTTCGGCCACATCCTCCGCTGGGGCAATTACCCCAAGAAGAGCTTCTCCGTGGGCGAGACCCTGGACAAGCGCTGGTACATAGAGTGCCGGATGATCCGGTGACGAATATAGCGCAGCAGCCCGGACATTTGTCTGTCCGGGCTGCATTTCATAATGGCGAATGTTTTGAAAAGAAGAAAGCGTTCTCTTTTCTCGGCGTTAAACTGTCAATGGAAGAAAAAACTTCTTCCGGGCCGGGATAGGGTCGGTAGATTATTTCCTGTTCGCTGTCCCAGTCGATAGGCGGGTATTCAGTTAAGGCAGCGTATATATCAGCCCGAAGGGCGTCCCGGTCATACCGTTTTAACGGCGGCTGCTTTTCCCATAGCTGCCAGCGGAGGGTCGCCATTGAATCCCGCAGATCCCGAATCGCTTCAGCGTGATCAGTGTTCTCATCTGGCGCCATAGGCATACCGAAACTGACAATGGAAGCCATTGAAGAGCGGTCGTAGTCTACAACGGTTGGAATGATTTGTGCGCCCGCGGCTATAGCAACATCGATGATTCCCCATTTCATGGGGAGCATTAGGAGATTGTCTGTTAAATTCCATGTCCCCTCTGGGAACCAAGTAACAGTCTGGCCGCTTTATACCCCACAAGGCGATATCAGCAAATATTAACCGATATTGGTTAATATGATTATACACCGTTATCGGGTAACATTCAAGAGGAAAAGGGGCTTGAATGTTGTGATAACTTACGACCGGCTGTGGGAGACGATGCGGACAAAGGGCGTGAGCCAATACGCGCTGATAAAGAATTATGGCGTCAGTCCCGGCCAGCTCACGCGGCTGAAAAGAAACGAGAGCGTCAGTACCCATACCATTGAGATGTTCTGCCGGATATTGGATTGCCAGGTGAGCGACGTGATGGAATTCATAAAAGATGAGAGACAAAAGGAATAAGTCAAAAAAACCACCCACGGGAGACGACGATGTCCCGTGGGTGGTCCTTTTATCCGCTTTTTATGCCGCGGGGGTGAAGGTGAGGGTCTCCCCGGCGGTGCGGCAGGTGATGGAGGCGACCTGCTTTGCGTCCACGAAGCGGTTGAAAATGTTGACGTGCACGCCGGTATAGCCGCTGACGCCGCCGGAGATGACGTTTTGCACCGGCTCTGCGGCGTCAAAGTCGAAGACGGTGTAGTCCGTGCCGTCGGCGTAGTGGATGACCATGGAGCTGACAGCCATCTCGTCTGCCCAGAATCCGGCGGGCTCCTCCGGGTCAACGGAGGAGGGCGCGTCCAGAATGAGGCCCAGGGGGGACAGATGGGCGGTCAGGTCCCGGCAGGTGAAGACGCGGGAGGGGACCCGGCTGTCCCGGGCGGGTATTTCAACGGTTTTTTCAGCGGTGCCGTCCGGCTCCCATGCCTTAAAGGTGACCAGAAGGGTCTCGTCCTCGGCCAGACGCTGGGTGTCGTCGTGGGCGAAGGCCCAGAAATAATACACCGCGTGAAGCTCCGTATCGGTGGTGCGGGCGGCGTCCAGGATATCGACGCGGTCCAGGTATATCCCCGACTTGGCCTCCACCGTGATCAGACAGCCGTTTCCGTCTCCGGCCACGGTGAAGATACCTGCGGGCAGCTGCTGAGGGTCGGTGTTGACGGGGGGCAGGCCGCCGGGATCGGACACGGAGTAGCTGATGGCGCCGATGCCGTTGTCGTCAATGAGGACGCTCTCGATGGTGAGGGTGTAATCCCCGACGGTGACGGACGCGCCGCTGTCGGTCACGTAATCGCCCAGCGCCGCCTCGGCAGCCTCCGGGTCCACGTCGGAAAAGGACTGGCCGGGCGCGGTCTCCGGCCCCTCCAGGCTGTCATAGGTAAAGCTCTCCGTGTCAGAGAGCCCCTTGGCGCCGAACACGGTGCGGAAAAAGCC
>CANRNA010000025.1 GCA_947631805.1 uncultured Oscillospiraceae bacterium
GCCCTTATGGCCGATATCGCCGTCAGGCGTCCAGGTCATGCTGTGCGCCGCTTCCTCGCTCCACGTGCCGCAGCCGCCGGTGCATTCTCTCCAGTGCTTTGCGTTGTCGTGCTTGAAGTCGCTCCACTCGTGGGTCTGGTCCTCTTCCAGCCTGTCAAGAGCTTCGCCATAGGTGATCACTTGCCCGCAGTCAAGGCAGACGACATTGCCGGAATAACCATTTTCTTCCGTTGTGGGGCTGACATGTCCGACGATTTCTGTTTTGCCCGCATGTTTATTCGGGTCAAGCTCGCCATAGCTGGCCTTGCAGGTCTCACAAACGGCCAGATCCTTGCATGTGGCGGTCCCGCCTGCGTGGGGCGTGTGTTCAAAATCGTAGTTGCAACCCTCGTTCGCGCAGATGAGCCAGTGATTTGTTCCGTCGCTCTCGTAAGTATCGCCCTGGACGTGCTCTTTTGCCTCTACCATCACGAAGCCGCACTCAGCGCACTCGATAGGCGTAGAGCAGTCGCCGTCATCCTCTTCCCGAATATGGGGATAGCTCTCAACATACGTGCATTCCGGATTCTGGCACTTGTAATAATGGCCTTCCTCGTTGCTTTCCCATACCGTGGAGAGGTTATGGTCTGTCTCGGCGGCCCGTGTCGTATAGCCGCACACCTTGCACTCCTCCGCCGTGGTGCAGAGCCCGTCGTCTTCCATCTCATGGGATTGCTTCTCGCTCTCCACCATCTTGTCGCAGTCGTCGTTGATACACTCGTGCCAGTGGCCGTTCGCGTCGGCGCTCCAGTCCGCCGCGGCAACATGCTGCTTGGCCGCTACCATCGTATAGCCGCAGCTTTTGCATATCACAGCCGTGGTGCAGTCATTGTCATAGCCTTGGCTTCCCTCGCCGGGCTCATGGGGAAGCTCGTTGGACCTGTGATGGCAGTTTTTGCACTCCTCCCAGTGGCCGTTTGCGTCGCTCTTTGTCTCCAAATCATGTGGGATTCTATTTGTCTGGTCGCCGCAGACAGTGCATTCATCCCAGCAGGCAGTGTCGTCCGCCTTGCGGACCCGCGTCTCATGCTTGCAGGTCTCCGTGAGGGTGGGGAGCTCCTCCCCCTTCACAGCCACCTTCTCACACGCATCGCAGACCTGGTCACCGGTATAGCCTTTTTCCGTCAGCGTAGGATGCTTTACCGTGTTTTCATCCAGCTTCACAGTGCCCGCATGGTTATTCGCGTCAAAATCGCCGTAAAGCGCATGACAGTTGTCGCACTGCTTTTGTGCCACGCAGGTAGCGGTCCCGCCTGTATGCTCCACCTTTTCGACGTACTGACAGCCAAGAGTCTTGCAATGGCGCTCATGATGCAGTCCGTCACCGCTGTCAGTCCAAATCACATTTGTGAAATTGTGATCTGACCTGCCGAGCATGGCCACATACCCACATATCTTGCATTTGACATCCTGCGTGCAGTCGGTCCGGATGTCATACTCATGCGCCCCTATTTGGGTCGCGTTGCAGCCCGGATTGGTGCACCGTTTGTAGTGTACATTCACAGTGTTGGTATATTCATCGCTCCACTGGTGTCCGCCGCTGGCCTGCCGGACATGACCGCATACCGTGCATGTCAGCGCCGCCGTGCAGTCATTCGCATTGCTCTGATAAGTATGGAGCTGCCTGCTGCCAATGCCGGTGCAGCCCTCATTGGAACACTTTTTCCAGTGATATTCGTCGTCTTCCTCCCAGTTCGAGTGCTGGACATAGTGCTCTCCATTACCAGCAAGGAAATAACCACAGGTGCACGTCCAGTCCTTGGTGCAGTCTGTGCGCGTGTCATGGGAAGAACTGTTCTCCTTATATTTGCAGCCGGTGTTGGCGCATTCCTGCCAGTGCTCTGTAGAACTATACTTCCAGACGAGATTGTGCGATTGGGCAGCCGGAAGTTCTTTTTGGCACCGCTTGCACTTCACGCCCGTCAAGCAGTTTTCATCGTCGTCGGAATAGTCATGTCCCAGCGCGGGCGTGTATTGGATAGAGCTCGGTATCACATAGTCGCAGTGGATGCACTTCTCCCCCGTCTCCCCCCGTTCCTCACAGTTGGCCTCTTTAATGGTCGTGCGGCCATTGAAAACGTGGTTACGGCTGACGCCGGTCTCTGTCTGTATTTCCTGACAATTTGGATTCGTGCATCTGCGGGTACGTGTTATATTCTCGCCGCAGGGAACATTTTTATCATATTCCCAGCTTCCGAACTTGTGGCCGATGGCGGGTTTCGTGTTGCCCTCGATTTTCTCAGCCCCGCATTTTGTGCACTCGTAATAACTATATCCCTTGTCTAAGCATGTGGGGGCCTTTGTTTTAAGTTCACTCCAAACATGCCCTGTCTCAGACGGCACATAGGTCTCGCCGTCCTTTGTCCAGAGCCCGCAGCGTTTACACTTTTTCAGCGTTACGCCAGATTCGCCGCATTCATCTATCTGCTTCGTATCCGAATCATCTTCGATTTGGTGTCCCAGCGGCGTGTCGCCCTTAGTTTTTGTTGACTGATAATTATACATCGCCTTGCAATACTTGCAGAGCATGTATGTCACTGTCCGCACCGGCTCCGTGCAGGTCGCGGGAATGTCTCTGCTCTCCCGACCGCCGGGAGAGTGATTGAAGCGGATTATCGTGCTGGCGGTATTGCCCGTTTCATCCTTCGCTTCAATCGTTATATTGGTGTCGCCCCTTTCAATCGACGGCCAGCTGAGCTGTCCGCCGCTTGGAACTTTGCTCTCAACAGAACCGCCGGGCACGCTGTCGCCGCTCACCGTCACGGTGAGCTCTCCGCCGGAATCGTCGGTCACCGTTACCGTCGGCAGGTCACAATAATATATACTTGTAACGGATTCCTGAATGCTTCCCGCTTTTATTTCGACTTTGATTACAGGGGGCTTTGTATCCTGTGTCTCTTCCCCCAAGCTGTTGATGTTGGTACCGGGGTCTTCAAAGTCCGGGCCGTTGGCGGGGCTGTCCTGCCCGCTGACGCTGTCCTGCTCGTCCTCGTCCTCGTTCTCGTCCTGGGCGTCTCCCAGGTCCACGGGGCTGGGCTCCGCCGGAGCGCTCTCCGTGGGAGGCTCCGTGCTGTCGCCGTCAAGCACCCCCCCGTCTTCGGTGGGCGCGGGGTCCCCGGTCTGCTCCAGGATAAAGGGCTCCGATACGCCGGGGGCGCTGTTGTCCTGCACGTCCTCGCCGTCGTGGCTGTGTTCGTGCTCCTCGCCGCTCTCCGGGCCCCAGGTCAGGCCCAACTGGGAAAAGGCCAGCACAAGGCACAGCGTCAGGGCCAAAAGCCTGGTGATCGTTCGCTTCATAATTACATCCTCCCTGTTGCGGTGGTCGCCGGGCTTTTTCAGCCCGGCCTCTCCTGTCGTTCCCATTGTAGCACACCCACCTGGAAAAAGCGATATGTAAACCATGGAAACGGCAACATTTTTTCCAGATAATTTCCTGCCAAATTAATGGGAAATCGAGTATCTATCTATAATTTATCATAGTATCTATTATTTGTCAACTTCCCACCAGCGGTCCCGATAGGACTTTTCCAGGCTGAACCAGGCCACCGGGTGGGAGGGGAAGCGCTCCTCCGGGGGTGGGGGCTGCATATAGTCCCCGTAATAGCCCCGCAGATAGGCGTCATAGTCCTCCGGGCAGGGCAGGGCCGTGTCCTCAAAGGGATGGGGCGCCGTCTGGCGGATGGAGGCGGTGGGATAGATGACCCAGCCGAAGCACTCGCTGGCGCAGGGATACCGGTCCAGGGGGTAGCGGCGGGCCAGGTCCTCCATCTTTTTCGTGGCCCAGTTGAAGGGCAGCACCCACCGCACCGGGTACAGCAGCACATAGCGGAGCTTTTGGCCCAGGGTCCTGGTGTCGGCCCAGGTGGCCCGGAGAAAGCCGTTGACCAGCCGCAGCCGCTTCACCCGGCGGAACATCTTATCCCGTTCCGGGCCGGGGTCCGGGCAGCCGTCAAAGGGGAAGATGTCGATATACACCCCCGTGTGGGCCTGGGGATAAGGGGCCAGGTCCTCCTCTACAAAGGTGGTGGTCACGTCGTGGACCTTCAAAATGAAGTGGGCCGCCTGGCGGTTCGTCTGGAAGTCCTGCACCGCCAGGTCAGGCGGCAGCTCCCGGGGGGCTATCTGGCGGAAGCGGTCGAAGTCCGCCCTGGGCATGCCGATGTCCACGTCGTCGTCCCAGGGGATGAAGCCCCCGTGGCGTATGGCCCCGATGCAGGTGCCCCCGTCGGCCCACCAGCGCAGGCCGTGGCGGTCGCACACGTCCATGACCGCCTTCAATATCTCCAGCTCCCGGAGCTGGACGGCTCGGATGTCTATCTCCATGCCTCGTCCCTCCCTCACAGGCCGAAGTTGTCCGCGATGCGGCGGCAGTTTTCCCCGTCCTGGAAGGCGTCCACCCGGTCCAGCATGGCCTTCCGCTCCGGGCCATGGCCGTCCCGGCCCGCCGCCAGGTCATCCAGAAAGGCATACAGCCCTGCCAGGTCCTCTATCTTCTCCCCCGGCATCCAGGCCAGGGGGTCGTCCACCAGAAAGCCGCGGGTGTACTGGTCCATGTCCCCCACGAAAAAGCCGATGGGCCGGTCCAGCAGCAGGTAGTCGAAATAGATGGAGGAGTAGTCCGTCAGCAGCCCGTCCGCCCAGGCCACCAGCTCATAGAGCTGTACGTTGGCGGCTGTCAGGTCGTCGTCCGTGAGATACAGGATATGGGAAAGGCTCGTCCGCTCCAGGAAATCCAGCTTTTGCAGGTGGTGTATCTTGCACACCAGGAGCATGTCCAGCGCCCGGAGACGCTCGTTCAGCGCCTCCAGCTCCTGCTCCGTCTCCACCGGGTTGATGGAATAGGCGTTGGGAAAGGCCCCGTCCGTCCACTGGGTCGTCTGGCGGAAGGTGGGCATGCAAAGCACCATCTTCTCATAGTCCCGCCCCCGGACCCGGCCTCCCAGAAGGGCCGTCAGGTCCGCCCGGCGGAACAGCAGGTCCAGCCGGGGCTGGCCCAGGGGCAGGAGCTGCCGGGGCTGGGCTTTGAGAAAGCGGCTGTACAGGTCGAAGGCCTCCGGGGAGGATATGACGAGAAAGTCGAAGGTGTCGTGCAAATCGTTCCCGTCCGCCCCCTTCAGGGGCACCCCGTGCCACAGGTTCACCACCGTCTGGCCCTTCCGCCAGCGGCGCAGCCAATAGGGGTGGGTGAAGAAGAAATACCGGGCCCGGCTGATGTGATACCGGGCGGCCAGGGTGTCCCGGCGCAGGAACAGCACATTTTCCGGGGCGCTCTCCCGGAACCGCTCCGGGTGCTCCACCAGCCACACGATGCGCCGCCGCCGATTCGTTCCCCGGCTCAGCAGGTGCTCATACAGCGCCCGGCCGTTGTCGCAGAAATCGCCCTGGGTCTCGAACACCACCGTGTCCCGGATGGGCAGAAGGGAGAAGACCTTCAACAGGGGCAGGCGCAGATAATACCCCACCGCCTGGCGGAAGCTCCCATCCCGGCGGCGGGCGAAGTTGATGGCGTTGGCCGCCCTCGCGCCCAAATTCTCCCCCAGCAGGGCCACGCACTTATAGCGCACGTCCCGCTCCCGGCGGCGGCGCTCGTCGTGCCAGGATGCCACGAACCGGTGGATGGCCCTGGTGTTGGCCGTCACGGTCAGCTTCCCCGTCTGGTAGTCCATGGGGCTGAACCAGTCGGCGGGATAGAGGGTCACCACCCCCTCCGCCCTCTGGGCCGTGCCGTCCATGGCCAGGCCGAACAGCTTTTCCGTCCGGCCCGACACCACCTCCACATTGGTGGTCAGATCGCAGCTCCCGTCCGGCAGGAGGAAGCGCCGGTCCTTATACTCCTCCAGCAGGGCCCGCACCCACGTGCCCCCCGGCTCGGAGCCAATCAGCGCCGTGGACAGGTGGTAGCTGTTCTCAAAGCCGCAGAAGGCGCTCTCCGAGAGAAATTCGTCCAGGGGCCTGAGCAGTTCCACGTCCGTGTCCAGGTAGATTCCGCCATATTTTTCCAGGGCCCACAGCCGGGCGTAGTCCGCCAGGAAGGCCCACTTTTTCGCCGCGAACGCCTCCCGGACGTAGACACAGCAGTCCACGTCGAAGTTCGTCTCGTCCCACTGGCGTATCTCGTAATCCGGGCAAAGGGCCCGCCAGGCGGCGATATATTTCTCCGTTTGGGGGCTCAGCGGCGCACCGCCGAACCAGCAGTAATGCAGTATTTTCGGGATCATGTCTCTCTTCCCTCTCTCCGGCGGCGCAGATAGCGCAGCCACAGCCGCGCCCCCCGCATATCCCCGCAGGCGGTCTGGGCCCTGGCTACCCGCCGGACCACCGGTCCCAGCGTCTCCCTCTGGGCCGCCACGTCCACCTTGTCCATCACGGACCACACCAGGGCGTAGGCTTTTTCCGCCGCCGCCCGGGCCAGCTTCGGCCAGCCCCGGTCCCGGTAATGGGCCCACCGGTCCAGATAGGCGTCCACCGCGTCCAGCCGCCGCATGGCGGCGGAGCCGGTCATGATGCTCCCCGGACGGCACACGTCCCAGTACAGCACGTCGGATATGACCGCCACGGCGGCGCACCGCTCATAGACGGGCACCACGGCCAGCTCGTCCTCGTGTATCTTCCCCTCCCGGAAGCGCAGGCCGTCGAATATCTCCCGGCGGTACAACCGGTTCCAGGCCGTCACGTAGCGCCACCCGTCCCGTGCCAGCTCCACCCGCTGGTACGCCTGCTCCGGCCGGAGGACCTCCTGGGGCAGGGGCGGTATCTCCGCCGCCCTCTGGCCCTGCTCGTCCACATAGATGACGTCGCACAGGCTCATGTCCGCCCCCGTTCGCTCCAGGGCGGCCAGGAGCTTTTCATACATGGCCGGGTCGATGTAGTCGTCGCTGTCCACGAAGCCGATATAGCGCCCATGGGCGGCGTCCAGCCCCGCGTTCCGGGCGGAGGACAGGCCGCCGTTGGGCTTGTGGATGACCTTCACCCGGCTGTCCGCGGCCGCGTACCGGTCGCATATCCCGCCGCAGCCGTCGGGGGAGCCGTCGTCCACCAGGATGATCTCCAGGTCCCGGTAGGTCTGGCCCAGCACGCTGTCCACGCATTTTTCCAGATACCGCTCCACCCGGTACACCGGGATGATGACGGTGATGGTATCCTTCCCCATAGGTCCTCCCTCAAAGGGTCCGGAGGCAGTCATACTCCCCCCGGCGGCCCGGAGACAGATAAAACGCCTCGAAAGGCCCGCCCGGCACGTCCAGGCCCTCTCCGGGGCCGATGCCCCAGCCGGGGTGCATCACCAGCTCCAGCTCCGCCCCCCGCCGGGCCGCCGCACGCTCCATGTCCGGCAGCAGACGGCGCACGCTCTCGTACTCCATCCGGCCAGACAGCACCAGGCCCATGACCATGTTCCGCTTCTGGCCCATGGCCTTCATATACCGCCTGTCCCACAGGGCGAACACGTTCAGCACCAGGTTCTTCACCAGGTTGACCGGCCGTATCCTCCCCCACAGGCCGGGGTGGCGCAGATAGGGCCCCAAGGGCTCCCGGGCGTAGCGGATGTACTCCACAGGCAGGGCGTCCTGCCGCACCATGTCCCTTATCACGGCCATCACCAGGGGTATCATGTGCACGTGCTGGTGGCCGTCCAGCCGCAGGGGCCTGTCCCCCAGCAGAGGCCGGGTCCGGCGAAGCTGCTCGCCCAACTCCCGGCGAAGCTGCTCGCCCAGCTCCCGGCGCTTCGGCCCCAGGGAAAGGAGAAACAGCCGGAAAAAGGACAGGCGGAACCGGCCGTCCCCATCCGCCAGCAGGGGTATCTCCCCCGGCGGGGACAGGCACAGCCCCTCCGTCACATTCAGATGCACCGCCCGGCGCACATCCGGGTACGGCTCCAAAAGCGCCGCCGCCTTCTCAAGGGCCGGGGCGTTGGGCATGAGGCTCACGCCGGTGAGCCGCCCGGCCCGGCGGCAGTCCAGGATATGCTCCGACTGGGGCAGGGTGATGCCGAAATCGTCGGCATTAAAGAGCGTCATGATCCCGCTCCCTCCGGCTTGGCAGGCCGATGGTGCTGCTGACCACGTACCGGTGCCGCCCCTTCACTTCCTCGTATATCTTGGCCACATAGCCGCCGATGATGCCCAAACTCAGCATCACGATGGAGCCGATGATGAGCTCGATGAGTATGACCGTGGTGAAGCCCTCCACCGCCCGGTGGGTGGCATAGGTCACCAGGCACTCGATGCCCTGTATCACCGCCAGGATAAGAAACAGCATCCCCATGCCCATCACCAGGTAAAGGGGCTTGGTGGTGAAGGACACGATGGAGTTGACCGCGTATTTGATAAGGCCCATGGTGGTCCACTTGCTCTCCCCCTCGGCCCGCTCCTGGACCCGGAAGCCCACCGACGCGGTCCGATAGCCCACCCAGCCGGACAGGGCCCGGAAAAAGGTGCTGCGCTCCGGCAGCGCCACCAGGGCGTCTACCGCCTTGCGGTCCAGGAGCTTGAAGTCCGACGCCCGGGACATGTCCATCTTCACCGCCGCGCTCATGAGCTTATAGAAAATGGCGCTCATGCTCTTGTACAGGAAATTCTCCCGGCCCCGGTCCTCCTTCACGCCCTCGACGACCTCGAAGCCCTGCTCCCACAGCCGGTACATTCGCACCAGCGCCTGCACCGGGTGCTGCATGTCGCAGTCCATCACCGCGCAGCAGTCGCCTACCGCCGCCTCCAGCCCGGCGAATATGGCCGCCTCCTTGCCAAAGTTCCGGGAAAAGCGGACGCCTCTGACCATATCCCAGTTCTCCGCCGCGGCGGCGATGGCCTCCCAGGTGCCGTCCCGGGAGCCGTCGTCCACGAAATAGACGGCGGCGGATATCTTCTCCCTGGTCATGGTCTCCCGCAGCGCCTGGGCCATGCGCCGGATATTGCCCGCCTCGTTGTAGGCGGGGATGATGATGGAAAGGGTCTCTCTCTCTGCGCTCATTTTTCATCCCTCCCGGGCATTATGCCAGCTTAATTATAATTAGAATGGAAACCGCTGTCAAGAAAGACGGCGGGCGCGTGGGCGTCCGCCGTCTGTATCCGCTTTGTCCGTCAGGCCAATATGGCGTCGGCCAGGGCCTCCAGGGCGGGCCGGTCGCCGGTCTTCAGGGAGGAGGTGATGGTGACAACCGGCTCCACCTCGGTGATGTTCTTCATCCCGGCCACGATGGCCTTCATGGTCTTGGCGGCGGAGGGGGCCCAGGAGCCGTTTTGCAGATAGCCCACCTTCCGGTTCTGATACGCCTTGGACGCCAGGTGGTGGAGGAAGTCGTCCATAGGCGGGAACACCCCCGCGTCGTAGGAGGCGGCGGCCAGGATAAGCTTGTCATAGCGGAAGGCGTCCTCCACGGCCTCGGCCATGTCGTCCCGGGACAGGTCGAAGACGGAAACCTTCTTAGCCCCCTTTTCCACCAGGATGTCCCGCAGGGCCTCCACGGCCTTCATGGTGTTGCCGTGGATGGAGGCGCAGGCGATGGTGACGCCGTCGTCCTCAGGCTCATAGCTGCTCCAGAGCTGATACTTGCCGATATAGTACCCCAGGTCCTCCGTCAGGATGGGCCCATGGAGGGGGCAGATGACGTTCACCGGCGCGCCGGAGAGCTTTTTCAGCAGCGTCTGGACCGGGCCGCCGTACTTGCCCACGATGTTGAAGTAATACCGCCGGGCCTCGCATGTCCAGTCCTCGTGCGCGTGGCGCACGCCGAACTTTCCGAAGGCGTCCGCGGAAAACAGGATGCCCTCGCTCGTCTCAAAGCTCACCATGGCCTCCGGCCAGTGGACCATCGGGGCCAGGAAGAACTGCAGCGTGTGCGTCCCCAGGCAGAGGGTGTCCCCCTCGCCCACGGTGACGAGCCTCTCGGCGGGCATGGACAGGGTCTCGAAAAACTGGGGCAGCATGGCAAAGGTCTTCTTGTTGCCCACCAGCTTCATGGCCGGATAGCGCTCCGCCAGAAGCTGGATGCTCCCGGCGTGGTCCGGCTCCAGGTGGTGGATGACCAGATAATCCGGCTGCTTGTCCCCCAGGGCCTCGGTCACGTTCTCCAGCCAGGTGACGGCGCCCCGCTTGTCCACCGTGTCCGTGATGGCTATCTTCTCGTCGAAGATGATATAGGAGTTGTAGGCCATGCCGTTGGGCACGTGGTACTGGCTCTCGAACAGGTCGATGGTCTCGTCGTCCACGCCCACGTAGGCGACAGACTTGGTGATAAGTTCCATGGTGGTGATATCCTCCGAATCCAAAACATCTTTAAGGGCAAACTATATACAGGTAATATAGCATTTTGCCCTCCGTTTGTAAAGCGGGAAAAGGGATTGCCATTTGCCCGCGGATATGATAGATTATGGTCAGCAAGAAAATTTTTCCTGCTACTCAACAAAGAGAAGGAGATACATTATGAACAAACCCAACGCTCTGCTGAAGGTGGTCAGCATCCTGCACATCGTCTTCAGCTCCATCGCCATCGTGCTGGTCCTTATCCTGTCCACCTTTGCCGGCTCCCTGGTGAGCATGCTCTATGACGCCGCCGGTGTCTCCGGCGGTGTCGGCGCGGGCTTTCTGACCGGCGGCACGCTGTTCGTGGCGGCCATCGCGGGCAGCCTGCTGAACCTGGTGGCGGGCATCCTGGGCCTGAAGTGCCGGGTCACCGGCTGCCGGGTCCTGGGCATCATCCTGCTGGTGTGCACCGTCATCGAGACCGTGCTGGGCATTTCCGCCTTCGACGGGGCGGCCACCGTCATCGTGATGGTCCTGCTGCGGCTGATCATGCCCATCCTGTACGTGTGGGGCGCGTTCAAGCAGCCCAAGGCGTAAGAAGGCAGGGCCCTCAAAAAGCAGTAAGCCGACGGCCGGTGGCCGTCGGCTTATTCCTTTTAGCGCGTCGAAGGGCCGTTTCTCCTCATTTCACGGCGGCGAAAAGGGCCGCCTCCTTCACCCAGTTCATCAGCTCGTCGTCTATCTCCTCCGGTCCGGCGATGAGCACGTGGTGGGTCCACCGCTCCGGATAGGGCTCCGCCGCCCCGTCGATGCGCGGGCTGTCCAGCCGCCTTCGCAGGCCGAAGGTGACGGTGATATACACCGGGGGCCGCTCCGCCTTCCGCCGCACAGGCAGCAGGGACACGAAGGCGAAATTGTGCCGGTTTGAAAAGGATATCTGCGTTTTTTGCACCTTGACGCGCACGTCGTCTATCTCCGCCATCACCCGGCTCTCAAAGGCCTCGTACAGCTCCAGGGTCCCGGGTTTTCCGGCGAAAAACAGCGCCGCCTCCTCCGTCATGGACCGCGCCCCCCTTCCGGCCATATTATATATCGGTACAGACGCAAAAAGATTGCAAAACGGTTACAAACGTGTTATACTGATAAAAACCGACCCGTCCGCCCACGCGGCGGCGGCTGAGCGCGAGAACAGGAGGCAGTTATGGCAGAGGGTGGACGCCATTTGAGCGCCAGCGGCGACGGACAGCCTGAACAGCCGTCCCGCCGTTCGAGCGAACGTGATATAGATTGGGAGGACACGTCCTGGCTGGAAGAGGAAGAGGCGCCTCCCCGCCGTTCCCGGCAGGTCCGGCGGGAGGAGATGGACTGGCAGGAGGACGAACAGCCCCGCCAGCGCCAGGCCCAGCCCCGGCGGCAGGCCCGGCGGGAGGATGCCTGGCAGGAGGACGAGCGGCCCCGCCAGCGCCAGACCCAGCCCCGCCGTCCCGTCCGACAGGAGGACGTGGACTGGCAGGAGGAGGAACGGCCCCGGCGGCAGCGTCCCCCCCAGGATGCCCCCCGCCAGCGTCAGCAGGCGGCCCGGCAGCCCGTCCGGCAAAACGGCCAGCCCCAGCGGCGGCCCCGGCCCCAGACCTGGGAAGAGGAGGAACCGCCCCGGCGGCCCCGGCAGCAGGCCCCCCGACAGCAGGCTCCCCGGCAGCAGAGCCGCCAGCGGGCCTACGAGCCCCAGGAGGAGCCCTGGCGGGACAGCGGGCGCGGCCGGTCCCGGCGGCAGGTGGAGGTGGAACCCCCCGCTTATGAATACCATCGGCGGCGGGGCCTGCAAAAGCGGAGCATCCCTCTCATCCTGCTGGTCATCGTGCTGGTGGGCGGCGTGCTCTTCGCGGGCGGAAAGCTCATGAGCATCATGCTGGACTACCGCCGTGACCGGGCCGCCTACAGCGACCTGGCCGACGCCGTGCTCTCCGGCCTGGCGGAGCCGGACGCCACCCCCGACCCCAACGCCCCCGTCTCCGGCGACGACGACACGCCCCAGGCCCCTGCGTACAACCTGCCCATCTCCGTGGACTGGGATTCCGTCCGCAGCATGAACAGCGAGATCATCGGCTGGCTGTACAGTCCGGGCACCATGATAAACTATCCGGTGATGCAGACCTCCGACAACGACTATTACCTGCACCGGGGCCCCGACCGTCAGCCCAACACCTCCGGATCGCTCTTCGCCGACCCCGCGTCCACCACGGGGGTGCTCCACAGCAATTTCATCATCTACGGCCACAACATGAAGGACGGCTCCATGTTCGCCTCCATCGAGCAGTATGTGAACGTGAGCTACTATGAGCAGCACCCGGTCATGTATTTCCTGACCCCGGAGGTCAACTACCGGGTGGACATCATCGCCGGGCACATCGTGGAGTCCACGCTGAACAACTACCCCGGCTATTTCTCCACCGACGCGGACTACCAGAACTATCTGAACACCATCACCTCCAGCTCCTTCTTCCGCACCACGGCCAACGTGAGCACCCAGTACCAGCTCATCACCATGTCCACCTGCGACTACTCCGGCGGGTACGCCGACCCCCGGTTTTTGCTCCACGGCCTGCTGGTCCCGGTGTGACTTTTCCAAAAAAATTGCCCGGACGGGTGCTCCCGTCCGGGCGTTTCGTACGTCTCATTTCACGCGCTTTTTCCGCTCCCACAGCGCCGTTCCCAGGCACGACGCGGCGGCCAGGGCCGACAGCGCCGCGCCGGAGATGAGCCCGGCGGGCACATAGCGCATGGCGATGGTGTGCTGTCCCGCCGAGACGGGAATGGCCATCAGGCAGCCCTGGACCTCCTCGGGCCGGACGGTCTGGCCGTCCAGCGTCACCCGCCAGGCTGTGTCGAAGGGCAGCGTGAGCACCAGAAGGCTGTCCCCCTCCCCGGTGGTGAACGAGCCGGTGAACCGGGACGGGGAGAGCTTTTCAAGCTCGCAGCCCCCGGCGGCCAGGGCGTCGTGATAGGCCGTCACGGCGGCGGCGTCCTCGGTGACGAACAGCGCCCCCTTCACGGTGATGTCCGCCCCGGTGCGGAGCCGGACGGTCACGGTCTCCCCGGCGGAAAACCCGCCCAGATACAGGCTGCCGTTCGTCTGGCCGTCCCCGTAGCGGCCCAGGTGCCGGTCGTTCACATACACATCCACGCCGGGATAGCCCTCGATGAATATCTGCCCGTACAG
>CANRNA010000026.1 GCA_947631805.1 uncultured Oscillospiraceae bacterium
GAGCGGATGCGGGTGTACGCCGGGGCCATGGCCCGGCATCTCCCGGCGGGGAGCCGCCCCCTGTACGCCAGCAAGGCCCTGTGCTGCAAGGCCTTGTGCCGCATGGCCCGGGAGGAGGGCCTGGGGGTGGACGTGGTGTCGGCGGGGGAACTGTATACCGCCCTGGGGGCGGGTGTCCCCCCGGCGGATATATGCTTTCACGGCAATGCCAAGACCGAGGCCGACATCGGCTATGCCATTGCCTCCGGGGTGGGGCTCATAGCCGCGGACGGCTGGGAGGAGCTGGAGCGCATCGACCGTCTGGCGGCGGCCCATGGCACGCGCCAGAAGGTGCTGCTGCGGGTGACCCCCGGCATCGACCCCCACACCTTCGCCGCCGTGAACACCGGGGTGGTGGACGTGAAGTTCGGCGTGCCCATCCCAGGAGGCTTCGCCCTGGAGACGACCGGGCGGGCCCTGGCGCTTGAGCACATCGCCCTGGAGGGCTTTCACTGCCACATCGGCTCCCAGATATTCGACGCCGGGCCCTTCTGCATGGCGGTGGACGTGATGACGGCGTTCATGGACCGGGTATACCGGGTCCTGGGCTACCGGGCGGCGGTGCTGAATCTGGGGGGCGGCTTCGCCGTGGCGTACCAGGAGGGGGAGACGGCCCCCGACTGCGGGAAGATGATAGAGCGCATCGGCGCGCGCCTTGAGGAGAAATGCCGGGAATACGGCTATCCCCTGCCCGTGGTGCTCATGGAGCCGGGCCGGGGCATCGTGGGCGCGGCGGGCATCACCCTGTACACGGTGCAGAGCGTGAAGCAATTTCCCGGGGGCCAGCGCTACGTGGCCCTGGACGGGGGCATGGGGGACAATCCCCGGTACGCCCTCTATGGGGCCCGGCACAGCGCCGTGGTGGCGGACCGGGCCGGAGAGGCGGCGGACTGCCGGGTGACGCTGGCCGGGCGGTGCTGCGAGAGCGGCGATCTGCTGGGGGAGGATGTGCCCATCCAGGCCCCCCGCAGGGGGGATACGGTGGCGGTGCTCGTCACCGGGGCCTATAATTACTCCATGGCCTCCAACTACAACCGGGTGCCCCGGCCTCCCATCGTGGCCCTCCGGGGCGGGACCGACCGGCTCATCGTCCGGCGGGAGACGGTGGAGGACGTGGCCGCGTTCGACATGGATATGTGAGGGGATGCGAGGATGAGAGCTGCCGCTATCGTGGGCTATGCCGACCGGGTGGGGAATTATATCGCCGCCCTGGAGGCCGTGGGCGTGGAGCCTGTGGTGACATTGGATGTGGAGAGGGCCGCCGACTGCGCCGGGCTGCTGCTGCCTGGGGGCGGGGATATGGACCCGGCCCTATTCGGCCAGGAGGACCAGGGCTCTCAGGACATAGACAGGGCTCTGGACGATATCCAGCTGGAGGTGCTGGACCGGTTCGTCAGGGCCGGGAAGCCGGTGCTGGGGATATGCCGGGGCCACCAGGTGCTGAATGTGTATTTCGGCGGCGGGCTCATCCAGGACCTGCCCACCGCCGCCAGCCATATAGCCCGCCCAGGGGCGGACAGCGTCCACCGGGTGCGCATCCTGCCGGGAACGGTGCTGAACGGGCTTTACGGTCCGGAGACGGCGGTGAACAGCGCCCACCACCAGGGCACGGCCCCCATGGGCCGGGACCTGCGGGCGGCGGCCTTCGCCCCGGACGGGGTGGTGGAGGCCCTGGAACACGTCCGGCTGCCCGTCCTGGGGGTCCAGTTCCACCCCGAGCGCATGGCCTTCGCCCACGCCCGGCCCGACACCGCCGACGGCGCGCCCATATTCGGCTGGTTCAGGGAACGGCTGTAAACGGAATAAATATAAGTGACGGAGCGGGTCTGCCGCTCCGTCAAGTGATATTCATAGTTTTTGGACCAGAGAATGGTCCTGGCCGATGAGATACATCAGCTTCTTTGCCGTTGGAGTGGGGGTGCTTTTTCCGCTCTCCCAGGCCTCCACCGTGCGGCAGGAGACCCCCAGGACATCCGCGAACGCCTTCTGGGTCATGTGGAGGGACGCCCGGATCTCCGCCGCGCTGACGGAGGGGAGGGAGCTCTTGCGGACGAAGGTGTCCGCCGCCGCTTTGCCCTTCTTGTAGGCAAGAGCCTCCTGCAGGCCGTCCATGATGCCGGAAAAGAAATCGACGTCCTTGAAATTTTCCTCTATCTCCTCCATGGTGAGGGAGGATTTGAATTGTAGGTCAGATATTTCCTTCACTCCTTCCGGATAGCTTCGATCATGGCGCGGATGGCCTTCTTCTGGTCGGGGGTAAGGTCCTCCTGCACATTCTTAGGATATGCGAACAGCAGATATAGATTCTCCTGTTCAAAAACATCCAGATAAATAACTCTGCCGCCTCCGCGCTTTCCGCGTCCCTCCAGCTGTATCCGCATTTTTCTGGCGCCGCCGGTGCCTTCGATGACGTCGCCCAGCTGCGGGTCGGCCAGGAGCGCCTGCTCCAGTGTCAAGAGCTCGTTATCCCCCAGCCCCATCGCCCGCCAGCAGCGGCGAAAGGGCGCGGTATAGATGAATTTTCGGGTCATTATATCACCTCTTGCAGGAGACCTGGCAAGACTATGATATACGATTTTATCGTAGTTGTCAATATGTAAAGCGCCCCTGTCCGTCCGGACAGGGGCACTATGCCGCAAAAGGCAGGCGTTTATTCTCTTCTCAGGGCGTCGATGGGGTTTAGGTTGGCGGCCTTGACGGCGGGTATCATGCCGAAGATGACGCCGATGAACATGGAAAACAGCACCGCCACCGCTATGGCCGGATAGCTCACCGCCGTGGGCGTGCCCATGGCGGAGGCGATGAACCGGCTCAGGGCCACGCCCGCCGCCACGCCTATCATGCCGCCCAGGCTGGTCAGCGCCGCTGCCTCGGTCAAAAACTGCCACAGGATGCGGCGCTTTCTGGCGCCGATGGCCTTTTTCAGCCCTATCTCCCGGGTGCGCTCGGTGACGGTGACGAGCATGATGTTCATCACGCCGATGCCGCCCACCAGCAGGGAGATGCCGGCGATCCACAGCAGCTGGTTGTTGGTGGCGTTGGAGAGCTTCTGGATGTCGGCCGCCTGGCTCATCAGGTCGTCGCTCTGGTAGGCAAAGCCCTGGGCGGCGTCGGTTATCTGACTGGCGGTGAGAAGGTCCTCCGCCTGCTGGCCGATGCGGGTCATGTCGTCGGTGCTGGCGGCCTTGAGGACCACCGCCTGGGGCTCGTCGAAGGCGTAGGGGATGGGCCAGTCCGCCAGGGGAATGAACACCCGCCCGCCGGTGTTGTCGGCATACATCTCATAGTCCCGCATGGTCTCGATGGCGAAATCCGAGCGGGCGGCCTTTTCCACCACGCCCACCACGGTGAAGGGCTCCTGCCGTATCTCCAGTATCTGGCCGATGGGGTACTCGCCCCCGAACAGGCTGGACACGGCCCCCGTGTCCAGGATGGCCACCTTCCGGAAACGGGCGTGGTCGTCCGCCAGGAAGCCGCGGCCGTAGCTGAGGCGGTAGCCCGCGGCGGAGAAGTAGTGCTCGTCCACCCCGAACAGATCCCCGGAATAGGCCCGGTTCATGTAGCACACGTCCCCCTCGTAGCTGTCCACCCGGCGGCGGCAATAGAGGCTCACGTCTACCACGTTGTCCAGGTCCGCCAGCTGCTGGCGGGTGTCCTCCGAGATGGGGGAGATGCCCTGGGGGGCGGGGTTATAGCTGGTGATGGTGTAGGCGTAGTTGTCCTGGTAGAGCTGGACGGTGACGGCGTTGGTGCCGGAGCCGATGAGGCTCTCCTTTATCTGGTCGTTGGTGCCCTTGATGGTGGAGACGATGGTGATGATGGAGGCGATGCCGATGATGATGCCCAGCATGGTCAGAAACGACCGCATCTTATGGCCCCAAATGCCCTGGAACGCCAGGGATATGTTTTCAAACATCCGGTCTGCCTCCCGTCAATAACCGTTGTACAGCGAGTCAGTGGACTCCTGCTGTACCGCCTTGACCCCGTCCTTCACGGACCTGCCGTAGGGGAAGGCCACATAATCGTTTTCAAAGTCCAGCCCGCCGGTGACCTTGGTGCTCCAGCTGTCGCCGCCCTCGGTGATGACGAACCGCTTTTCCAGCAGGCCGTCCCCGTTCATCACGTACACGTAACGGCGGCCGTTTTCCGTGCGGAGGAAGGCGTTTTCCAGATAGAAGGCGCCGTCGTCCTCCTCCTGGCCGGAGGCCAGGGCGCTGGGGACGTAGGTGATGGCCGCGTAAGAGTTTTCCCGGAGGTTGGCGTCCTCGTCCACCGCCACGGTGAACTCATACTTGGAGACGTTGTTGTTGCCGTTGGAGTAGTAGTAATCGGTGTATTCCCCGTCGGGCACCGGGAACTGGGATATCTCCGTGATGGCCGCGTCCAGGGTGGCGCCGGTGCTGTAGTTCTCCACGCTGACCACGCTGCCCACGTGGAGATAGGCCAGGTCGAACTCGCTCATGCAGCCGGTGATGAAATATCCGCCGCCGCCGGAGACTGTCACAACGGGCTGGTTGGAGGCAAGAGCCTCGTCCGGGCTGAGCACGGACTTCACCACGCCCGCTATCTCGCAGGTGACCTCGCCGTTGGAAAGCTCGAATTCCTTCTGCTTGAGCTCCTGCTCGGCCATGCGCAGCTGCAGGGTCAGGTCCCGTATCTGCTGCTGGGTCTCGCTGCGCATCTTGGCTATCTCGGAGGCGGTATACACCTCGCCGAAATAGAACCCGCCGAAGTCCATGCCCCCGTCGTCGGGCAGCTCTGGGAAGGTGGGGTTATATGCCGGGGTGAGCACTTCAAAGCGCCAGCCGTCCTCGATGAGGATGAAGCGTATCTCAAACGCCCGGAAGATGTCCCCCTGCATGGAGTTGTTGTCCCGTATCTCGAAGACCATGTAATACTCCGCACCGGTGGGACCGGGCGTGGGGGAGGGAGAGGGAGAGGGAGAAGGGGACGGAGAAGGGGAAGGAGTGGGGGACGGGGAGGGAAAAGGAGAGGCGGAAGACGACGGAGTGGGGGACGCCTCCCCGGAGGGGGCGGGTGATGCCTCGCTGCCGGGGGTGCTCTCAGCGTCGGGGGTGCTCTCACTGCCGGGGGTGCTCTCAGCGTCAGGAGTGCTCTCGCCGCCAGGGGTGCTCTCGCCACCGGGAGTGCTCTCAGTGTCAGGGGTGCTCTCGCTGCCGGGGGTGCTCTCGCTGCCGGGGGTGCTCTCACCGCCGGGGGTATTCTCGCCGCCGGGGGTATTCTCGCCGCCGGGAGTGTTCTCCCCGCCGGGGGTGTTCTCACCGGGGGCCGGGGGTTCCACGGGCGCGCCCGTGCTGCCGGAGTCTCCGCCCTCCGAGCCCTCGGGACTGTTAGAGCCGTCGGAGCCAAGGCCGCTGTCACCGCCCGCGGTCCCGTCGTCCCGGAAGAACCGCAGAAGGGGGATGACCCTGGTCTGGGCCAGCAGACGGGGCACTACGTAGCCCTGGTCCGCCCCCACGGGGGTGGGTTCGTCCGCCGGGACAGAGGCGGTCTGGGGCTGGTCGGGCTGGACCGGCTCCAGAGGCTGGTCAGGCTGCTGGGGCTCGTCTGGCTGGACGGGCTGGTCGGGCAGGTCCGAGGGGATGGGCTCGCCGCTCCCCGGCTCGGGGGTCGCGTCCTCCCCCGGCTCGGGGCTGGTATCCCCTGGGGTGGGGGTGGGCTGGGCCATGACGATGAGGTTTTTCACGGTGGCGTCGTCCAAAGTGAGGCCGTCCGCCCACAGAAATACATAGGGGTCCTCCGGCGTGCCCTCGCCGCCCTGGAACCAAGGCACCTCCGTGGGAGACGGGGCGACGGGCTCGGGGGTGTCCTCGGGCGGGGAATAGCCGCCGGGGCTCCCCACCCGGTAGGTGTCTATTTCCGCCAGCTTTTCCTGGGCCTCCGCTAGGTCCAGGTTGCACTGGTCGATGGCGATGCGGGCCTTCTCCAGCTCCACCTCGCTCAGGGTGGTGTCAAAGGCCAGGATGGGGTCGCCCACGTGGAGCTCCTGCCCCTCCTCCACATAGACCTCCGTCACGGTCTGGGTGGAGGACAGGTATACGGACTGTATCTTGTCGGCGGTGACGGTGCCGCCGGTCTGGACCTTGTCGCTCCAGTTGTCCTGGTAGCCCAGCATGGACAGGGGATAGACGTTGATCTCCTTGCTGACGGAGCGGTTTTGCAGGTAGTAATACGCCCCGCCGCCCCCGCCGCCCAGCAGGATGAGGCAGACCAGCACGATGATCAGCGCCCTGCGGCCTTTTTTGCTCCGGGGCCGCTCCGGGGCGCTGTGTTTACCAGGCATCGCCTACGCCTCCTTCCCCCTCGGCCAGAAGCCGTCCGTCCAGAATGCGGCGCACCCGCCGGGCCCGCTGGCCCACCGCCGGTTCATGGGTGATGAGCACGATGGTGGTGCCCCGGCCGTTCAGCTCGTCGAACAGGTCCATCACCTGGTGGCCGGAGGTGCTGTCCAGGGCGCCGGTGGGCTCGTCCGCCAGAAGTATCTTGGGCTGGTTTATCATGGCCCGGGCGATGGCCACCCGCTGCTGCTGGCCGCCGGAGAGCTGGCTGGGCATGAAGTCGATGCGGTCGGCCAGGCCCACCATGGTCAGTGCCTCCTCCGCCCGCTCCCGGCGCACGCGCTTTTTCACCCCGGCGTACAGCAGGGGCAGGGCCACGTTGTCCCTGGCCGTCAGCTTGGGCAGCAGATAAAAGCTCTGGAACACAAAGCCCAGCGTGGTGTTGCGCACGTCCGCCAGGTGGTTTTCCGAGGCCCGGGAGATGTCCTCTCCGTTGAGGCGGTAGGTGCCGCTGGTGGCCACGTCAAGACAGCCGATGATGTTCATCAGCGTGGTCTTGCCCGAGCCGGAGGGTCCCATGATGGCAAGGTAATCCCCCTCCTCGATGGTAAGGTCCACGTGCTTGAGTATCTTCACGAGCTCCTTGCCCTGGGGGTAGTCCTTGCATATATCTCGCATCTCAAGAAGCATAGCTCTCTCCTGTCAGAAACCCATCTCCGCCATGGCGGGGTCCTCCTGGGAGGCGGCGCTGGGGTCGTACCGCTCCACGGGCTGGCCCTCCTCCAGGCCCTCCTCCGGGAAGGCGATATAGTCGGACAGGGCCAGGCCCTCCGTTATCTCGGTGGTGCCGTTCATCTCGTCGGCTTCGCCCAGGGTCACAGGGCGTTTTTCCAGCTTGTCCTTGTCGCTGGCGGCCCAGACGAAGGGACTGTCATCCTCCCCGTAGGCGATGTAATAGGTGGGGAGCATGGGGCCCGCGGGGGCGGCGTCGGCGCCGTCATCCAGGTTCGTCTCTATGTACACGTGCTGGCCCATCATGAGCCCCTCTGTGTCCTCCAGCTCCACATAGAACGGATACTTGCTGGAGCTGGTCATCTCGTCGGAGCTGCTGTCGGAGATGACCACCGTGCCGTTATTGTTGCTGCCCGTCACCGGGTTTTCCCAGTCTATCATGGACAGGGTGCCCATCCAGGTCTTGCTGCTGTCCAGCCGGGAGCGGATGCGCAGAGGCATCCCCTCCGACAGGGCGTAGGCGTTCATCTCGTTGATGTTGCCCTGGACGCGCAGGCGGGCCACGTCCGTGACGGTGATGAAGCCCACGCTGGTATCTCCGGACTGGCTGCTGTCATAGTAGCTGTAGGGGTCGGAATAGCTGCTGCCGGTCTCGTCCACGGTCATGACCCGGCCGGATATGGGGGAGTAGACCTCCGCGCTCTCCATAGAGGTCTCCATGGAGGCGATATCCCGCTCCTTCAGGGAGATGTTGTACTGGGCCTCCCGTATCTCCGCCTTCTTGGAGTCTATCTGCAGGGTGTAGCCCAGCTTTTCGCTGTCCTTGGCCTTGTCCCGCTCCGCCTCCAGCTCGGCGATGGCGTTCTCGGCGGAGGCGATGGTGTTCTCGTAATTCTCCTTGTCCAGCTGGAGCTTTTCCAGGTCCAGCTGCATCTTATCCATGTCGTAGCAGAACAGGGGGTCGCCCTCCTGGACTATGTCCCCCTCCTCCACGAATATGGTCTGCACGGTCTTGGAGCTGTCCCGCTTCACATCGGCGGACTGCCCGGCCACCACCTTGCCCGCGTAGCGGTCGGCAAGGCCCGTGGCCCCGGCGTTCACGATCATGGACACCGGCTCCACGCTCACGGCGGTGCCGGTCCCGGCGCTCTGGGAGCATCCGGACGCCAGACCCAAAAGCAGGACCCCTGTCAGGGCCGCTGTGACGAACTTTTTCATAGCTTCCTCCTTGCCTCCGCGGCGGGCCGTCAGCCCGGCGTGTTGCTTTGACACGGGTAATATGATAATATAGTTTTCGGGGAATGTAAACAGTTAAATTCTTAAGATTTCATTAAGCATTTCCAACGATTTTGATTGGTTTGACCGGGTAAGTATAAAATATTTTGTTTTATAAGTCAAGATAACAAAATGTTTTACCTATACTTCTTGTGACATCCTTTTGAAGGAGGCGCAAGATGTACCGCAGGATCCGCGATCTGCGCGAGGACAGCGATCTGAAGCAGCGGGACCTGGCCGTCTATCTCAACTGCTCGCAGGTCTGCTATTCCCATTACGAGATGGGCAAGCGCGATATCCCCTCGGACGTGCTCATCAAGCTGAGCCGCTATTACGGCACCAGCGTGGACTATCTCCTGGGCCTGACGGACCAGCAGGCCCCCTATCCCCGCGCCAGGTCTGCCCATCCCGCGGGATGAGCGCCGCGCAACGAAAAGAGGTCTCTTTCCTTTGAAGCAAAACTCCGTGAAGCATTCCTTTCTCCTTCTGCTGACGGCCCTGATATGGGGCGTGGCCTTCGTGGCCCAGAAGGACGGCATGAATTACATCGGCCCGTTCACCTATAATAGCCTCCGCTCCCTGCTGGGGGGCGCGTGTCTGCTGGCGGCCCTGCCCCTGCTGGACCGGCTCCGGAGCCGTGGCGGCAGATTTGAAAAGGGCAGTCGGCGTGACATTTTGGTAGGTGGCGCGGTCTGCGGGGTGGCCCTGTTCGTGGCGGCCAATCTCCAGCAGGTGGGCATCGCCATGCAGGACGAGACCACCAACGTGGGCAAGGCGGGATTCATCTCCGCCTGCTACTGCGCCATGGTGCCGGTGATGGGGCTGTTCGTGAAAAAGAAATCCCCGCCGCTGGTGTGGCTGGGGGTGGTGGTGGCCGTGGCGGGCTTTTTCTTCCTGTGCCTGATGGACGGCCTGTCGGCGGGCCAGGGCCTGGACCTGGGGCTGAGCGATCTGCTGCTGCTGCTTTGCGCTGTGGGCTTCACCGTCCACATCCTGGTCATCGACCACTTCTCCCCCCTGGCCGACGGGGTGCGCATAAGCTGTGTGCAGTTTTTCGTGTGCGGCCTGCTGGGGCTGGTGTGCACGTTTTTGTTCGAGCACCCCTCCTGGGACGCCATCCGGGCCTGCTGGCTGCCGATATGCTATGCCGGGTGCCTGAGCAGCGCCGTGGGCTATACGCTCCAGATCGTGGGGCAGAAGGGCGTCCACCCGGCGGTGGCCTCGCTGATACTCAGCCTGGAGAGCGTGTTCTCCGTGCTGGCGGGCTACGTGCTCATGCCGGGGACCGGCCTCACCCGGTGGGAGATAACGGGGTGCGTGCTGGTATTCGCCTCGGTGGTGATGGTCCAGCTGGCGCCCCAGCAGCAGACAGAGGCGAAGACGCTGCCATAAAGGGAAAATTGTCAGACTGTCAAAGAACGGATAAACGGGAGCGAAGGCCGCGGCGGCAACGCATCGGGGGACATTATTCCGCCCTGTCCTCCCGGAGCTGGGCCTCAAAATCGTCCAGCCACGCCAGCAGAGCCTGGTACAGCCGCTGCTGCTGCTGGAAAATGGCCGGTCCGTTCGGGGGCTCCGGGCCCGCCTTGTCGGCGTACTTCTGGCTGGTCCTGGCAGAGTCGGTGATGGTCCGGCGCAGCCGGTCCATCAGGAATCGGACACGGGACGGGTCCGCCTTTTCCAGGTTGGCGATGACCACGTTGAAGTCGAACAGAAACGACACCGGCGAGACCGTGTAGGCCGCCATCAGCTCCTCGAAGCGGTCCCGCCCCGCCGCCGTGAGGGAGTACACCGCCTTGTCCGCCGACCGCTCCCCCCGGACGGCCTGGCTCTCCAGATAGCCCTGGTCCCGCAGGCGCAGCACCTTTTTGTACACCGACGGGGTGCTGATGCTGGTCCAGCGGGCGTAATAGCGGTCCTCCACGGCTTTCTGTATCTCGTAGGCGCTCATGGCCCCCTCCTTCAACAGCCCCAGGATGGCCAGATCGATGGACGACATAGGGACACCTCCTTTTTGCTATAAAGTATATTACTATAAAATATACCATGCGTCAAGAGAGGCGGGGCGTACCGCCCGGCGGTTTTCCCCGGCCCGCTTCTTGCGAAACGGCGCGGGGTATGGTAAAATGGACCAGTATGAGGGAAGGGGGCGTATCCGTGGACGAGCTGAAGCTGGTGGTGGCCAGCAACCTTATCAGGCTGCGCCAGAAGGCGGGCATGACCCAGGCAGAGCTGGGGGAAAAGCTCAATTATTCTGACAAGACCGTGTCCAAGTGGGAGCGGGGCGAATCCGTGCCGGACGCCTACAGCCTTACCCGCCTGGCGGAGATATACGGCCTGACCGTGGACGACCTGCTCCACAGCGAGACCGAGTGGCGCGACCCGGTGGAAAAGGCCCGGGCCGAGGAGCGGGCTGCCGCGCCCACCTTCAGCAGCAATATGGTGACGCTGGTGGCCATCGTGGGCATCTGGACCATGGCGGTCATCATGTTTGTGGTGTTCTGGCTTTTGGTGGGCCGGGTGGAGTGGCTCATCTTCGCCTGCGCCGTGCCAGTGTCGCTCGTCACGCTGCTGGTGCTCAACTCCGTGTGGAACAAGGGCCGTCACAACATGCTCATCGTGATGCTGCTGGTGGCGGCGGTGGTGACGCTGCTGTTCCTGTTTTTAATGCGCTATAAGCCCTGGCAGCTTTTTCTCATACTCATCCCGGCGGAGATATTGGTGGTGCTGTGCTTCCATATCCGCCGTCGAAAAGGCTGATAAGCCGGGGATTCTCCGATTTGTAGAATGGATTTTCCGGGGCGTAGAGAGATTTCTATGCCCCGGGCCATTTCTGAGAGCGATTTCCGAAAGAGGTAGGTTGTCCCCGCGCTGGGGATGGGGTATGATGGCCCCGTGAGTATGACAGGGCGCGGCCCTGACAAGGAGGATATTTTTTCAATGAGCGATTACATCTTGAGCTGCTGCTCCACCGCCGACCTGTCCATGGAGCACTTCCAGGCCCGGGACATCCGGTACACCTGCTTCCACTACTTTCTGGACGGGAAGGAGTATATGGACGACCTGGGCCAGTCCATGCCCCTGGACAAATTCTATCAGGCCATGACCGACGGGGCCATGACCAAGACCGCCCTGATAAGCATTTCCGAGTATCTGGACTATTTTACCGGTTTTCTGGAGCAGGGGAAGGATGTGCTCCACCTGACCCTGTCCTCCGGCATCTCCGGCACCTTCAACGCCGCCGAGAACGCCGCGGCCATCGCCCGGGAGCGGTTCCCGGAGCGGAAGGTCTATGTGGTGGACTCCCTGGCCGCCTCCTCCGGCTACGGTCTGCTGATGGAGACCCTGGCCGACAAGCGGGACGAGGGGATGGGCATCGACGAGCTGCGGGACTGGGCGGTGGCGAACCGGCTGCGGCTGCACCACTGGTTCTTCTCCACGGACCTGACCTTCTTCGTCCGGGGCGGCCGCATCTCCAAGGCGGCGGGTGTCTTCGGCGGGGTGCTGAACATCTGCCCGCTGATGAACGTGGACTATATGGGCCGCCTGATACCCCGGGAGAAGATACGGACCAAGAAAAAGGTCATCCGCGCCATCGTGGACAAGATGGAGCAGTACGCCGACGGGGGGCTGGACTACAGCGGCAAGTGCTACATCTCCCACTCCGCCTGCCTGGAGGACGCCCAAGAGGTGGCCCGGCTGGTGGAGGAGCGATTCCCCAAGCTGAACGGGAAGGTGCTCATCAACGACATCGGCACCACCATCGGCGCCCACACGGGCCCCGGCACCGTGGCCCTGTTCTTCTGGGGCGCGGAGCGGGTCAACTGACCGGGCCGAAAAGCTCTTGACAGTTCGCGGGCGAAAAGATATAGTATAGAGGCCGCCGCTCCAAGCGGCGGCCTTCTATCCGGGTGTAGCGCAGTTGGTAGCGCGGGTGGTTTGGGACCATCAGGCCGCTGGTTCAAGTCCAGTCACTCGGACCACGTCAGAAGAGCTTTGAAGATTCGAGGTCCTGGCAAGCCAGTCCCCCTCATCGGTCAAAGCTCTTCTTCCTTTCCCCATGAAACCCGCTGCGCTGGGCTTTCATGGGGACCCCGGCTGGGCAGCCTGTGCTGCTCCGGTCTTTTGATAGGAGGACTTGAACCAGCGGCCTGTGGCATCCCCGAGCGGTTTCGTCAGAACGGCTCTGAAGATATCGTGCCCCTGCCAGCAGGGGCACGCCCATCGGTCAGAGCCGTTCTTCCTCTCCCCACGGGAACAGCGTTCCCGTGGGGGCCCCAAATTGCCGAGAGCGAGTGGGGCCATCCTGCCGCACGGCTTTGCTGTCGCTTGCGCGGCAAAGCGCTGGTTCAAGTCCAGTCACTCGGACCGATCCATGATAATCCGAACTGCATCTTCCAAATCGGGGATGTGTTCGGATTTTTCATTCCCATTGAGCGCATCCTGTGAACGAAGGGCGGGCTGGTCCCGCCCTTGCGCTTTTGCGAGGGGCAGGGTATAATGATGGACAGAGAACAAACAGAGTGACAAATCGGGATTTGTCGAAAGGAGTTAGAATATATGGAAATCAGAAAACTGGAAGAATCCGATTATGATAAAGTGGTCAAACTGTATCAGGAATTGGATGAGCTTCATGTACAGGCACGACCGGACTTTTTTGTGAGTCGGGATAAAGATGAAGTGTATCCCAAGGATGCTTTTATTGAGAATTTGGCCAACCCTGACGTTATGCAGCTGGGAGTTTTTGATGATGAGCAGATTGTGAGTGTTGTTAGGGCGACGCTTTGGAAAGAAAGCGGTATGGTAAAGGATATAAGGACAGTTTGTCTGGATGACATATTTGTTTTGCCCGCCTATCGCCGCAGAGGGATTGCGGCCAAGCTCTTTACCGAGGTGGAGACTTGGGCAAAAGAGCAGGGGGCTGTTCGTCTGGATGTGTACACATGGTGCTTCAACAAGGGC
>CANRNA010000027.1 GCA_947631805.1 uncultured Oscillospiraceae bacterium
CCACAAAGCGGCTGTTATGCCGAAAACACACGCGATAAAAAGAGAGGTGCGCGAATATGAAAAAGTTTTTCCAGGAGTTCAAGGAGTTTGCCACCAGGGGAAACGTGGTGGACCTGGCCGTGGGCGTCATCATCGGCGCGGCCTTCCAGAAGATCGTGACCAGCGCCGTCAATGACCTGGTCATGCCCCTCATCGGCCTTATCACCGGCAACTCCAACTTCAACGACGCGTTCTTCATCCTCCGGCTGCCGGAGGGGGTGGACGCCGCCCAGGTTACGTCCCTGGCCACGGCCACGGAGCTGGGTGTGACCACGTTCAACTACGGGGCGTTCATCTCGGCGGTCATCGACTTTCTCATCATGGCCTTCGTCATCTTCCTGATGATAAAGGCCCTGAACAAGGCCAGCTCCCTCACCCATCGCAAGCAGGAGGAGCCCGAGACCCCGGCGGAGCCCACCGTGAAGACCTGCCCCTACTGCCTGTCCGAGATACCCTACAAGGCGAAAAAGTGCGCCCACTGCGCCACGGACCTGACCGCCGCTGTGGACGGGACCGAGTGAAGAAAATACAGGACCTTATGACACGGCTTTTGCGAAAGGCCGTGTCTTTTTTCACGGCCGGGGATTTAGAATTTTTGCAAAAAAGTGTGAAAGGAGAGCAAAAACTTATTGTGACTTATTGACATGAAAGGCTGAGAGTGTTATTATTTATTTGGGTAAATTATCATAAGAAAATTGTCGCGTTTTGTCAGATATCATAAATTATTTTAAGTACCCTATACATAATCGGCAGTCCGTTGACCGGGGACTGAAACGGCCGCGGCGGAACACCGCCCGGGCGGATCAAACGGTCAAATCACATATTTTTATAGGAGGATCCAAAAACATGAAGAAAGTCATTTCGCTTCTTCTCGCGCTGACGATGGTCCTGTCTCTGGGCGCCATCGCTTTCGCCGAGGAAGGGGAAGCCAAGGTCGGCGAGACCGTCCTGCGCTGCGCTTTCAACCAGACCATCGACAACCCCGAGGCCAAGACCATCCAGAAGATCAGCGATGACCTGTATGACGCCACCGAAGGCCGTTACTCCATCGAGATCTATCCCAGCGAGCAGCTGGGCGACCAGGCCTCCACTCTGGAGCAGGTCAACATGGGCGTGCTGGAGATGACCATGATCGCCAACTCCGTCATCGAGCCCTATGCCCCTGACTTCGCCATTCTGGGCACTCCCTACGTGTATGACAGCGTCGAGCACCAGGAGCGTCTGTTCACCTCCGGCAAGCTGGACGAGCTGTATGCCACCACCGAGGCCAGCAACTTCATCGTGCTGTCCGCTTACTCCCTTGGGCCCCGTAACCTGTACACCAAGGACGGCCCCGTCACCAATCCTGACGAGCTGAGCGGCCTGCAGATCCGTGTCATGGGCTCCGATACCTGCGTGGCGATGATGAACGCCATGGGCGGTTCTGGCGTCACCATGGGCCAGGGCGATGTGTACTCCGCCATCCAGACCGGTACTCTTGACGGCGCTGAGAACAACATCATCACCTACGTGGACCTGCTCCAGTACGAAGTTGCTCCTTACTACAACTACACCGGCCACCTGATGATCCCCGACGAGCTGGTCATCAACACCGCCACCTTCGCTGCCATGTCCGAGGAGGACCAGGCTGCCCTGAAGAAGGCCTGCCTTGACTCCATCCCCTACATGTTCCAGCTGTGCGCCGACCTGCGCGACGAGTACACCGCCAAGGCCGAGGAGATGGGCGTGACCTTCTCCGAAGCTGACGTCGCCGCCTTCCAGGAGCGCTGCCAGGACCTGATCGACGAGGTCGCCAACAAGGACGATCTGAGCAAGTCCGTTTACGAGGCCATTCTCTCTGAGCGTGACAGCTGATTTTCCGTAAGCAAATCCTATACGGCCCACAGCGTGCTGTGGGCCGTTTTTCAAAATTTCAAGAAAGGAAGGCAAAGCATTGAAGGCTCTGACAGCGATAAAAAAAGTGCTTGACAAGATACTGGATATCCTGGGCACTGTGTCTCTGGCTGTTATGACCGTCCTGGTGGTCTACCAGGTGGTCGTCCGGTATTTCTTCAAGTCGCCCAGCTCCACCGCCGGTCCGGCTTCCCAGTATCTTTTCGTTTGGATGATAATGTTCGGCAGCGCCTACGTTTTCGGCAGCCGCGAGCATCTGACCATAGATCTTTTGAAGGACAAATTCTCCCCCAAGGTCTATATGATCACCGAGGTCCTGTCAAATATCTGCCTGTTCGGCTTCATCCTTGTCGTGTGCGTCTACGGAGGCTGGCGTTACACCGCCACCCAGATAGCCCAGATAGACCCGACGCTGCATATCTCCAAAGCGATTTTGTACGCTTCCGTTCCGTTTACGGGCGTCATCACCCTGTACTACGCGGTGTATAACTGCATCCAGGCTGTGCTCAACTACAAGCACGGCAGCCGCACCCACGGTGATGAGCTGTCCGGCACCGCATGAGGGGAGGTAAAATGAGATGACAACTACCGCTTTAGCCGGTTTGGTAATGATCGTGCTTATCTTCGTTACCCTTGCCATCGGCTTCCCCATCGGCCTGAGCATCGGTATCGGCTCCGCCTCCGCGCTGGCCATCATCATGCCCGGCGCCAACTCCCTTCTGGTCTCCGCCCAGAAGATGTTCCAGTCCGTCAACTCCTTCGCCCTGCTGGCCATACCGTTCTTCGTGCTGGCCGGTAACCTGATGAACTCGGGCGGCATCGCCAAACGACTGGTGGGCTGCGCACAGCTTCTGGCCCACCGCCTGCCCGGCTCCCTGGCCCAGACCAACATCGTGGCCAACATGCTCTTCGGCGCCATGTCCGGCTCCGGCGTGGCCGCGGCCGTGGCCATGGGCAGCATCCTGGGCCCCATGGAGAAGGACGAGGGCTACTCCGACGAGTACATAGCGGTGTGCAACATCGCGTCCGGCCCGACCGGCATGATGATACCTCCCAGCAACATCATGATCGTGTATTCCACGGTGGCCGGGTCAGTCTCCGTGGCGGCGCTGTTCATGGCAGGCTATGTCCCCGGCATCCTCTGGGGCCTGGGCTGCATGATCATCGCCGGTATTATGGCAAAGAAGCGCGGCTATGTGTCCAAGAGCCACTATGATATGAAGACCGTGCTGAAGACCCTGTGGGCCGGTATCCCCAGCCTGATGATGATCGTCGTTGTCATCGGCGGTATCCTGCTGGGCGTGTTCACCGCCACCGAGGGCTCCGCCGTGGCCGTCGTCTACGCGCTGATCCTGGGCTTCGTTTACAAGAACATCAAGCTCAAGGACCTGCCCAGGGTCATCTTCGACAGCGTGAAGACCACCGCCGTCATCGAGTACCTGGTCTGCGTGTCCGGCATCATGGGCTTCGTCATGAGCTACACCCATATCCCCGCGCTGGTGGCCGACGCCATTCTGGGCATCACCACCAACAAGTATCTGATCCTGCTCATCATGAACGTCATCCTGCTCATCGTGGGCTGCTTCATGGACCCCACTCCCGCCGTGCTGATCTTCACCCCCATCTTCCTGCCCATCGTGCAGACCTGGGGCATGCACCCGGTGCACTTCGGTCTGATGATGATCATGAACCTGTGCGTGGGCACGCTGACGCCGCCGGTGGGCGCCATACTGTTCGCGGGCTGCCGCGTCAACAACGTGAAGATAGAGCAGATCATCAAGATGCTCATGCCGTTCTTCATCGTCATCCTCGTCAGCCTGCTGCTCATCACCTACATACCCTGGCTGTCCATGGTCGTGCCCAAGGTCCTCGGCCTGGTCTGATATAGGGGCGGAGGAACGAGATGGATATTCGTTATTCTACCGGTCCGAACGACGTCAAGCGCTATACCACGGAGGAGCTGCGTAAGGAGTTCCTTATCCAGGACCTGTACCAGCCCGATACCGTACAGGCCGTCTATTCCCACGTGGACAGGATGGTCGTGCTGGGCATCATGCCGGTGAACGAGGTCCTGCCCATCGACAAGGGCATCGACGTCTGGGCCAACTTCGGCACCAGCTATTTCCTGGAGCGCCGGGAGGCCGGTGTGTTCAACCTGGGCGGCCCGGGCTGGATAGAGGCGGACGGCGTCCGCTACGAGCTGGACTTCGAGGACTGCCTGTATATCACCAAGGGCACGCAAAAGGTCCTGTTCGGCAGCAACGACGGCCAGAAGCCCGCCAGGTTCTATCTGGTGTCGGCCCCGGCCCACAAGGTGTGCAAGACCACCTTTATCTCCATCAAGGACGCCAACAAGCGCCCCTGCGGCGACACGGCCTCCGCCAACAAACGGGTCATCAACCAGTTCATCCACCCGGACGTGCTGGAGACCTGCCAGCTCTCCATGGGCCTGACCCAGCTGGAGGAGGGGAGCGTGTGGAATTCCGTCCCGCCCCACACCCATGAGCGGCGGATGGAGATATACACCTACTTCAACCTGCCGGAGGACGGCATCGTCCTCCACCTGATGGGACAGCCCCAGCAGACCCGCCATCTGGTCATGAAAAACTATGAGGCGGTCATATCCCCGTCCTGGTCTCTCCATGCGGGGTGCGGGACTTCCAGTTACACATTCATCTGGGCCATGGGCGGCGAGAACCAGGCCTTCGACGACATGGACACCTTCGGCGTCAGCGAGCTCAGATGAGGGAAAAACAACAGGCCCGATCCAGCATCGGGCCCGTTGATTCATAGCAGGACTGTTATTCGGATGGGAGCAGGTGCTTTATCGCCAGCATGGGCGAGGGGCGGAAGATGTGCAGATACTTTCTCAGCTCGTCGTCGGCCACCTTCACATGGTTTTCCTTGATGATGCAGCAGTCCATCAAAAACAGGTACAGACATACCTCCAGGGGGCTTCCCAAAAACGCGGGCACGTAATCCGTGCTCAGCAGGAAGAGGGAGAGGGAGCCCCGCTTGAGCGGGGTGAACTTGGAGTCTACCCACTTGTTCCCGTAGACGACCTGCAGCGGCGGGGGAAACCCCGGCAGGGCGCAGGCGACGATGTTTTTCAGATTGTCCGTCAGGGCGCTCTCCGGCGCGTCCGGATCGTAGGAGCACACCGACTCATGGAAGGTGAGCGCGCCGGTCCGGCTGCGCTTGATCCGGGTGGGCACGAATATGGCCTGGCTGCGGCGGTTTATCTCCCGGGCGTACCAGTCCGCTATTTTCAGCTGGTCGAAGTGCAGCTCCAGATCGAATCCGCCCCAGCTGTGGCGGACGGTGTAAACGGCCTGGGGGTCCTCCGGCAGATAGGAGGCGGGATTCTCCTCCGCGGCGCGGAGGACCCGGTCCCAGCCCCGGCGAAAGTCCGGATAGTAGGCCCGTTCCCGGATATCCGGGTCCCGGACCAGCGCGTCAAAGGTCTGAAAAAGCCCGCCGGGCTGCAAAGCGTCGCTCATAGCGCACCTCCCGTAAATAATGGGTCTGCGTACCCATTATATATCCAGTTATCCCAAAAGGCAACCGGCCTGAATATTTTGAAAGGAGTTATCAAGATGGATGTTTTGAAGAGATTGGAAGCGTCGGGCATCGTGCCCGTCGTGGTCCTGGAGAACGCGGAGGACGCCGTCCCCACCGCGAAAGCCCTGGCCGCGGGCGGCGTGGACGTGATGGAGATCACCTTCCGCACCGCCGCCGCGCCGGACTCCATCCGCGCCGTGGCGAAGGAGTGCCCCGACGTGCTGGTGGGCGCCGGTACGGTCATCAATCTGGACCAGTGCAAGCTGGCGGTGGAGTGCGGCGCGAAGTTCATCGTCTCCCCCGGCTACGACGAGGAGGTCGTGTCCTGGTGCGTGGACAACGGCATCCCCGTGACCCCCGGCTGCGTGACCCCCACCGAGATCATGGCCGCGCTGAAGCACGGGCTGAAGGTCCTGAAGTTCTTCCCGGCCAACGTCTACGGGGGCCTGAGCGCCATCAAGTCCCTAGCCGGTCCCTTCGTGGGCATCAAATTCATCCCCACCGGCGGCGTGAACCAGCAGAACATCGGCGAGTTCGCGGCCAGCCCCTACGTCCATGCCGTGGGCGGCAGCTGGATCTGCCCCAAGGCGGATATCGCGGCCCACAACTTTGAGAAGATAACCCAGCTGAGCATCGAGGCGCGCAAGGGCTTCCTGGGCTTCGAGATGGCCCACATCGGCATCAACTGCGCCGACGCGGACGAGTCTCTGGCCGTGTCCGAGAGCTTCGGCAAGGCCTTCGGCTTCCCCGTGAAGCAGGGCAACTCCTCCAACTTCGCCTCCCCGGGGGTGGAAGTGCTCAAGAGCATGTATCTGGGCAAGAACGGCCATGTGGCCATTCGCACCAACAAGATCGAGACGGCTATGGCCGAGCTGGAGCGCCAGGGCTTCACCGTGGATATGGACACGGCCAAGATGAAGGGCTCTCGGGTCAACGCTGTGTATCTGAAGGACGAGATCGGCGGCTTTGCCGTGCATCTGCTGCAAAAGTAAAGGGAGGAGACAGACCATGAAATATTTGACCTTTGGTGAGATCATGCTGCGGCTCAAGGCCCCCGGCCATGAGCGCTTCTTCCAGAGCCCCATGCTGGAGGCCACCTTCGGCGGCGGCGAGGCCAACGTGGCGGTGAGCCTGGCCAACTACGGCCAGGACGTGGGCTTTCTGACGGTCCTGCCGGAGAACGCCATCGGCGACGAGTGCGTCAAGGAGCTGCGCCGGTTCGGCGTGGACGTGTCCCGCATCCAGCGGGGCCCCGGCCGGATGGGCATCTATTACCTGGAGGGCGGCGCCAACCAACTGCCCAGCAAGGTGGTCTATGACCGGGCCTATTCCGCCATCGCCGTGGCAAAGCCCGGCGACATCGACTGGGACAAGGCCTTCGAGGGCGTGGAGTGGTTCCACATCACCGGTATCACCCCGGCCATTTCCGAGACGGCCATGGAGCTGAGCCTGGAGAGCGTGAAGGAAGCGAAGAAGCGGGGCATCACCGTTTCCTGCGACCTGAACTACCGGAAGAACCTGTGGAAGTACGGCAAGAAGGCCTCCGAGGTCATGCGGGAGATAGCCAACTACGTGGACGTGGCCGTGGCCAACGAGGAGGACGTGCAGAAGTCCCTGGAGATCACCACCGACGTGGTGGTGGAGTCCGGCGAGCTGGACCGCAGCAAGTACAAGGCCCTGGGCGACAAGGTGCTGGCGGCCTATCCCAACATGAAGATGATCGCCATCACCCTGCGGGAGAGCAAGAGCGCCGACTCCAACGGCTGGGCGGCCTGCCTGAACGACAGGGAGCACTTCTATGAGTCCAAGCGGTACATGATCAGTGATATCATCGACCGCGTGGGCGGCGGCGACAGCTTTGCCGGCGGCCTCATCTACGGGCTGAACACCTACGACGACAAGCAGAAGGCCCTGGAGTTCGCCGTGGCGGCCTCCTGCCTGAAGCACAGCGTCATCGGCGACTTCAACCGGGTGGGCGTGTCCGACGTGGAGAAGCTCATGGGCGGCGACGGCACGGGCCGCGTCCAGAGATAAGGAGGCCCCGCGTCCATGGATGTGACGAAACTGTTTTCCCTGGAGGGAAAGGTCGCCCTTGTGACCGGCGCGGCCTACGGCATCGGCTTCGCCATCGCCGAAGGATTCGCGGCCGCCGGGGCGAAGATTGCCTTCAACTGCCGGGGCGAAAAGCACATGGAGGAGGCCCTCAAGGCCTATAAGGAAAAGGGCATCGACGCCCATGGCTATTTTGCCGACGTGACGAAGGAGGACCAGGTCGCCAAGCTGGTGGCCGACATCGAGCGGGACCTGGGGCCGGTGGATATCCTGGTCAATAACGCCGGTATCATCAAGCGCATCCCCATGCTGGAGATGGAGGCCGACGCGTTCCGGGAGGTCATCGACATCGACCTGGTGTCGCCCTTCATCGTGGCGAAGGCGGTCATTCCGGGGATGCTCAAGAAGGGACACGGCAAGATCATCAACGTCTGCTCCATGATGAGCGAGCTGGGCAGAGAGACCGTCTCCGCCTACGCCGCCGCCAAGGGCGGGCTGAAGATGCTGACCCGGAACATCTGCTCAGAATACGGCGAGTACAACATCCAGTGCAACGGCATCGGCCCCGGCTATATCGCCACGCCCCAGACCGCGCCCTTGCGGGAGCGGCAGCCGGACGGCAGCCGTCACCCCTTCGACCAGTTCATCATCGCCAAGACCCCGGCCGGGCGCTGGGGCGAGGCGGAGGACCTGATGGGCCCGGCCCTGTTCCTGGCCTCCGACGCCTCCAATTTCGTCAACGGCCACATCCTGTATGTGGACGGAGGTATCCTGGCCTACATCGGCAAGCAGCCCTGACCCATACCCTGAAAAAAGCGATGCCAGCCGCATTCCGCGGCTGGCATTTGCATACCCTTTTCAGTCCTTTATCACGTCGGCGCAGACGCCGTCCGTGAACCGGATGAGGGCCTCCGGCTCCACGGCCATTTGCAGGCCCCGCTGGCCCCCGCTGACGAAAATGGCGTCATAGAGGATGGCGGTCTCGTCGAAGATGGTGGGGAACTTCTTTTTCATCCCCACGGGGGAGCAGCCCCCGTGGACGTAGCCGGTGAGGGGGAGGAGCTCCTTTAAGTGTATCATCTCCACCCGCTTGTCTCCGGCGGCCTGGGCGCATTTTTTCAGGTCCAGCTCCTGGTCCACGGGAATGCAGAACACCAGCGGGCCCCGGCGCTCGCCCCGTGTCACCAGGGTCTTGAACATCCGCTCCCGGAGGGCGGGGTCGGCGTGGCCGCAGGGGTCGGCCTCGTCGTAGACGAACTCCCGTGTCTCGTAGGGGATACCGGCCGCGTCCAGCAGGCGGAGAGCATTGGTCTTCGTCATGGCGCGCTCACTTTCCCATGGCCTGTGTGCGCTCCACGGCGGCCATGACCGCCCGGGAGGCGGCAGCCCGGAAGGAGGCATCCTCCAGGGCCAGCACGCCCCGGATGGTGGACCCGCCGGGGGAGCATACGGCGTCCTTCAGCGCTCCGGGGTGACGGCCGTCCTGCCCGGCCAGGGCGGCGGCCCCCTCCACCGCGGCGGCGGCGTAGGTCAGGGCCATGGACCGGGGCATGCCACAGGCAACGGCCCCGTCGGACAGGGCCTCGATGAACATATAGGTGAAAGCGGGGGTACACCCGCCTATGACGCTGGCGATGTCCATCAGATTTTCCGGGCAGGGGTCGAACCTGCCAGCGCCGGACATGGCGGCGATGAGGCCGGGGGCGTCCTGGGGCTGGGTGTCCTTTTCGCACCAGGCGATAAGGCCCCGGCCCACGGCCACCGGCGTGTTGGGGCACAGGCGGATGACCGGCCAGGGGGCGCCAGCCATGGTCTGGATGGCGGCGGTGTCCAGGGCGGCGGCCATGGACACCAGCACGAACCGGTCGGTCCGGGCGGCCAGCACAGGGGACAAAGCCCCCAGACAGGCGGCCATATCCTTGGGCTTGACCCCCAGGAAGATGTAGCGGGCCTGGGCGGCCTCCGCCGCCGTGCCCACGGCGCAGCCAAGCTCGCGGGCCAAAAGCTCCGCCTTCTCCGGGGTGCGGTTGCTCAGGATGATATCAGCCGCCGGGGTGACGGTCACGGCGGCCCGTGCCAGGGCGCCGCCCATATTGCCCGTGCCGATAAAGCCGAGAAGATACATGGTCAGGTTCCTCCTTATAAAGTGTCCCAAAAATGGGACAGGTCTGGTTGCGGAAAAGGGGCTTATGTGCTATACTACCACGGGTCGGGGGCCGTGGTCTCGGCCCCGGCGGCCTTCACGGCGGCGAAGGCCAGCACCCGCGTGGGGTCCAGGCAGCCGTCCGTCAGGCCCAGGGCCCGGAAGGCGATGGGCAGCTCCGTGCAGGCCAGGACGAGCTTTTCCGCCCCCCGGTCCCGCAGGTCCCGGATGATATCCTCCACGGGGACGGAGGCAAGGGGAATGGCCCGTGCCTTCACCCCCTGGTAGATGAGGCGCATGACCTGCTCCTGCATGGGAGCGGAGGGATACAGGGCCTCCACGCCCGCCTGGGCCAGGGCGTCGCCGTATACGCCGCTTTGCACCGTGCCGTCCGTTGCCAGGACCCCCGCCGCCCGGACACCGGCGTCTCTCAGCACCGCCGCCGTCTCCCGGGCGATGTGCAGCACGGGGATATGCACAGCGGCGGCCACGTCGGCATAGTAATAGTGTGCGGTGTTGCAGGGCATGATGAGCAGTTCCGCCCCCGCCGCCTCCAGGAGCCGGGCGCTCTTTTGCAGCTCCGGCACCGGGTCCGGCCCGCCCCGGAGGATGGCCTCCGTCCGGTCCGGGATGGCAGTGTTGCAGTCGGTGATGATGTGCAGGTGGTCCTGATCCCTGGACGCCTTTGTGAGGGCGATGATCTTTTCCATCAGGTCACAGGTGGCGGCGGGACCCATGCCGCCGATGATGCCCACGGTTTTTTTCATGGTGCGCCTCCCGTGTTTTTCCCTATTTTAGGCGCACAGCGGCCCAACGTCAAGCATGATTTGAGAGGACAGCTTTATGGATACACGGCCAATCGGCATTTTTGACTCCGGCCTGGGCGGTCTGACCGCCGTGCGGGCCCTGACGGCGGCGGCCCCCTGGGAGAGCTTCGTCTATCTGGGGGACACGGCCAACGCCCCATACGGGGATAAGACCAGGGAGGAGATACGGGCCCTGAGCCGCCGGAATATCGCCTTTCTCCGGTCCAGGGGGGTGAAGGCCCTGCTGGCGGCCTGCAACACCTCCACGGCCAACGCCATGGACCAGATGCTGGACGAGAACCGGGACCTGCCTGTGCTGGGGGTCATCGAGCCCGCCGCCGAGGCGGCGGTATCCGCCACGGAAAAGGGCCGCATAGGGCTGATGGCCACGGCGGCCACGGTGGCCAGCGGAGCCTACGAGCGGGCGGTGCGGCGGCTGTTGCCGGACGCGGCCGTCACGGCGGTGGCCTGCCCCAAGCTGGTGCCCCTGGTGGAGAGCGGCCACACGGACGCGGACGACCCGGCCCTGCGCCGGGCGGCGGAGGAGTATGCCGCGCCCCTGCGCCAGGCGGGGACGGACACAGTGATACTGGGCTGCACCCATTATCCCATCATCCGCCGGGCCATTCGCCGGGCGATGGGGCCGGACGTGACGCTCATCGACTCCGGGGCGGCCTCCGTGGGGGCGCTGCTGAAGGCCCTGGAGGCCCGTGACGCCCTGGGAGACACGGAAAAGCCCGGCAGCCGCAATTTCTTTTGCAGCGCCGGGCGGGACAGATTCATTGCCGGGGGCTCCGCCTTTTTGGGGTGGGACATCGCCTCCCGGACGGAACAGATATAGGAGGCGGGACCATGGCCAAGTCTTCCAACCAAAAGCTGAAGCTGCTGTACCTCTGCCGGTATCTGTTGCGCCACTCAGACGAGGAGCACCCGGTGACGGTGGCCCAGATGATAGACTATCTGTCCCGGCAGGACATCGCCGCCGAGCGCAAGAGCATCTATGACGACATGGAGGCCCTGCGGCTGTTCGGATTGGACGTGCAGACCGTGCGGATAGGGTCCGCCACCGGGTATTTCATCGGCCAGCGGGAGTTTCAGCTCCCGGAGCTGAAGCTGCTGGTGGACAGCGTCCAGTCGTCCAAGTTCATCACGGAAAAGAAGTCCCTGGAGCTCATCGGCAAGCTGGAGGGCCTGACAAGCGAGTACGGGGCCCGAGAGCTGAGCCACCAGGTGTATGTCCGGGGCCGCATCAAGACCATGAACGAGTCCATTTACTACAACGTGGACGAGATACACGCCGCCATCGACCAGGACCGGGCCATCACGTTCAAATACTTCGAGTGGAGCGTGTCCAAGGAGCGGGTCTGGCGGCGGGGCGGCAAGCGCTACGCCGTCAGCCCCTGGGCGCTGATGTGGGACGACGAGAACTATTATCTGCTGGCCTTCGACCCGGAGGCGGGCCATATCAAGCACTTCCGGGTGGACAAAATGGGCGCCATCGCCCTGACGGACAAGCCCCGCCAGGGGGCGGAGGTGTTCGCCCAGCTGGATATGGGCGCTTACACCAACACCCACTTCGGCATGTTCTCCGGGGACGTGCAGCCGGTGCGGCTGGCCTTTGAAAACGCCCTGGCGGGGCCGGTCATAGACCAGTTCGGGGCCGACGTGAGCCTGGTGCCCCTGGACGAGGGCCACTTCTCCGTGACGGTGCGGGTGGCGGTGAATGTGCAGCTGTTCGGGTGGCTGTGCGGGTTCGGGACCAGGGCCAGGATATTGGCCCCGGCCTCCGCGGCGGAGCAGATGCGGGCCCTGCTGACAGATGTGGCCGGGCTATACGGTCAGTAGAGGACCCGGCAGAGCAGGTCCATCCACCCCTCCGCGGTGACGGCCAGCCCCAGAATGCCCCAGAATATCACGTGGTGCAGGATGTGCTTGCGCTTTGACATGAAAATATCTCCCTTCTGTTAGTTGATAACAGAAGGATATCCCATCGGCTGTACAGAAAAACGGTCAGCAAGGAGTATGCTATGGATAAAATGCAGACGGAAAACGGTCTGGGGGTGCTGTTCATCGTGGCGACCCCCATCGGCAACGCACGGGATATGTCCCCACGGGGCACGGATATCCTGGAGCGGGTGGACGTGATCGCCGCCGAGGACACCCGCCGGAGCGTGGTGCTGCTCAACAAGCTGGGCATCCGCAACAAACTGGCCAGCAACCACAAGTTCAACGAGCACGGCAAGGCCCGGTACTTCATCGACCTGCTCCTTTCCGGCCAGAGCGTGGCGGTCATCACTGACGCGGGGACCCCCTGCATCTCCGATCCGGGCAATGAGCTGATAAAATGTGCCATTGCCGAGGGTATCCGGGTGGTGGGCGTGCCCGGAGCGTGCGCCGCCGTGACGGCCCTGAGCGTGTCCGGGTTCGATCTGAGCGCGTTCGTGTTCCGGGGATTCTTCCCCCGGGAAAACGCCGACAGGCTGCGGCTCTTGGACCAGATGCGCCGGGGAGCGGTGCGCACCTATGTGTTCTATGAGTCCCCCAAGCGGGTCATGGACACGGTGGCCTTTTTCATCCGGGAGAAGACCCCCTGTCAGATGTGCCTATGCAACGACCTGACAAAGCTCCACGAGACGGCCTTCCGGGGCAGCCCGGCGGAGGTCCGGGACCAGCTCATGGCCAAGGGGGAGTATGAGAAGGGGGAGTTCTGCCTGGTGCTGGAGCTGGCCGAGGCATATCTGGCCCCCCGGAGGGAGCACACCGTCTCCGCCGAGGCGCTGCTGGT
>CANRNA010000028.1 GCA_947631805.1 uncultured Oscillospiraceae bacterium
TCCCAGTACATGGCCAGGAAGCTGGGGGCGGTGAGCCGGTGCTTGGCCTCCTTCTTCCGGGGCCAGGGGTCCGGGAAATTGATGTAGATCACCGACACCTCTCCGGGGGCGAAGATGTCCGGGAGATTTTTCACGTCCGTGTCGATGAAGCGCACGTTTTCGATGCCCTCGGCGCACACCCGCTCCATGGCCGTGACCATGGCGTTGGGGACCTTTTCCAGGGCCACGACGAGGGCCTGGGGCTCGGCCTGGGCCACACCGGCGGTGAACTGGCCCTTGCCGCAGCCCATCTCGGCCCGGACCTCCGTCCGGCCCGGGACGAGCCCGGCCCACCGGCCCCGCAGGGCCGCCGGTTCAAATATCTGCACCGCCGCGCACTTTTCCATCCGGGGAATGAGGTTTTTCTTGTTGCGCATCCGCATGGGCTTTCTGTCCTCCGGGAACGAGTTTTCCCCATTATAGAGCCTCGCCGCCGCTTTTGCAAATGGTATTTGGGTCTGTGATACGGATCTGGCCGCATAGCGTTTGACAGGGCGGCGGATTTGCTATACAATAAACAAAATGCGTCTTTGGTCGAAAGGGGGGAGCGGCGTGTTCGCCGGACGGGAGGACGGGCTGGAGCGGGTGTTCCGGCCGTTTTATCTGGGGGCGGTCATCCCCGCCGGAGTGTGCGCCTGGCTGAGCCGGGTGGAGGGCTGGGTGTACGTGCCGGTATACATCGGCTTTTTTGCCGCCTGGACCGTGGGGCTGCTGGCGGCGTTCCTGCTGGGGGTATGGGCCATGTCCCTGACGGTGGACCTGTCCAAGCCCGTGGAGGAGGACCACCCGTTCACCCGGCGCATCGTGGTCCGAGTGGTGGGCATACTGTGCTGCCTGGGCCGCCTTCGTATCCACACAAGGGGCTGGGAGAACCTGCCCCAGGGCCGGTTTTTGCTGGTGGGCAACCACCGGAGCAACTATGACCCCATCGCCACCGTGTGGGCCCTGCGCCAGCACGGGATAGATATCGCCTTCGTGACAAAGCCGGAGAACATGAAAATACCCCTGGTGCGGCTCATCCACCGGGCAAATTATCTGGTCATCGACCGGGAGGACCCCCGAAAGGCCATCGCCACCATCCACGCGGCGGCGGAGCTGCTGCATAACGACGTGGTGAACGTGGGCATTTATCCCGAGGGCACCAGGAGCAAGACGGGGGAGATGCTGCCGTTCCACAACGCGGTGTTCAAGATCGCCAAGCGCGCGCAGGCGCCCATCGTGGTGGCCGCCATCACAGGCTCGGAGCGGATACGCCATAACGCCCCCTGGCGGCGCACGGACGTGACGATCGACCTGTGCGCCCGCATCAGCCGGGAGGAGGTGGCCGCCGGGACCACCAAGGACCTGGGGGACCGGGTCCGGGCGCTGCTGGAGGCGGCGGAAAGCGCCGCCGGGTGAGGATATTTTGCCGGGTCTTTCCTTTTTCGCCGGTTTGTGGTATACTGAAAAAGGCGAGAATACAAAAGAGACCGTTTGTCCGGGAGGAGGATAGGCGATGAACAAAAGAGCGGCCGCCGGTGTGGCGGCTGTGGTGGTGGCCGCCGGGATAGGGACCCGGGCGTCCTTCCGGGCGGACGAGCTCATCCACAGCGCCGACTATCTGGCGGCGCACACCCAATACGCCCCCGTTCGGGCGGCGGAGGGCCGGACCCTGGCGGAGCTGGAGAGCTTTGAGCGCATGAGCGCGGCCGATGCCCTGCGGGCCCGCATCATCCGTCTGCCTGTGGCGGTGAAGGGGACGCTCCTGCTGCCGCTGTGGGCGCTGGGGGCGCTGCCCATGGCGCTGGGCACGGCTCTGAGCCCCCTGTGGGGGGCGCTGCTGGGCCTGGCCGTGCAGGTCGGCCTGCTGCTGGGGCTGTTCTGCCTGGTGTACAAGCTGCTGTTTCCAAAAAAGAAGCTGCGGGAGCTGCTGCGCAGGCGGAATTTGAAGTGGCTGTTCGTGGGGGCCGTCACCGTGACGGCGGCGAACGCGGCGCTGACCCAGCTTTGGACGGGCTGGCCCGTCCTGCGGGCGGCGGCGCTGTCCCTGGTGGGACTGGGGGTGCTGTGTCTGCTGTGGAAGCGGCTGTGCGGCGCGTTCAAGGCCCCGGAGCCGGAGACCGTCCGGACCCGTCTGGTGATGGACTGGTGAACCAATGTGATATCGGGAGCGGACCGGGCTGTTGAGACACCTCAACGGCCCGGTTTTTTCGTCCCGGCAATTCTTAAGACTGCCGGGGCGGCGTTGACAAAGCCGGTGGGGACGGATATACTAGCAAAAGGAAAATAAGACACAGGAGTGATCTTCATCATGAGTGAAAACTGTTCCAATAATTGCAGCGCCTGCGGCGAGGACTGCGCCCGCCGCCAGGGGCCGGAGAGCTTTCTGGAGCCCCTCAACGAGAGCTCCCGGGTGGGAAAGGTCATCGCCGTCGTCAGCGGCAAGGGCGGCGTGGGCAAGAGCATGGTCACCTCCCTGCTGGCCGTGAGTGCGGCCAAGGCGGGGAAAAAGGTGGGCATCCTGGACGCGGATATCACAGGCCCCTCCATCCCCACGGCCTTCGGCGTCCATGAAAGGCCCGAGGCCACCGAGAACGGCATGTACGCCCTGCAGACCCCCGGCGGCATCAAGGTGATGAGCATCAACCTGCTGCTGGACAACGAGACCGACCCGGTGGTGTGGCGGGGCCCCGTCATCGCCTCGGCGGTGAAGCAGTTCTGGACCGACGTGATATGGGGGGACATCGACTGCCTGTTCGTGGACATGCCTCCCGGCACCGGCGACGTGCCCCTGACCGTGTTCCAGTCCCTGCCTGTCAGCGGCGTGGTGGTGGTGACCACCCCCCAGGACCTGGTGGGCATGATCGTGGAAAAGGCCGTGAACATGGCCCGGATGATGAATGTACCCGTGCTGGGCCTGGTGGAGAACATGAGCTGGTACGAGTGCCCCTGCTGCGGGCAGAAGCTGCCGGTGTTCGGACAGAGCCACGTGGAGGAGCAGGGGATGCGCCTGGGCGTGGGCAACACCGTGAGCCTGCCTCTGGACCCCACTGTGGCCGCCGCCTGCGACCAGGGCCGGGTGGAGGAGGCCGACGTGTCCCGGCTGTGGGAGTTCTCCCAGAGGCTGTAAAAAAGTCCGGACAGAGAAGAGAGACGAGCCGATGATCAGTATTCTGGTGGTGGAGGATGAAAAGCCCATATCCGACCTTATCCGCATGAGCTTGCAGAAGGCCGGGTATGAGTGCGCGTGCGTATACGACGGGCTGGCCGCCGCTGACGCGCTGGAGCGGGAGCGGTATGACCTGATACTGCTGGACGTGATGCTGCCGGGAGTGGACGGCTTCGCCCTGATGGAATACATCCGGCCTCTGGAGATACCGGTCATCTTCCTCACAGCCAAAAACTCGGTGGACGACCGGGTCCGGGGGCTGAAAATGGGGGCGGAGGACTATATCGTCAAGCCCTTCGAGGTGCTGGAGCTGCTGGCCCGTGTGGAGGTGGTCCTGCGCCGGTACAACAAGCTGGACGAGGTGCTCCACGTGGGCGGACTGGACATCGACACCCGCTCCATGACCGTGTCCCGGCGGGGGGAGGAGATACCCCTCACCGCCAAGGAGTACGAGCTGCTGCTCCTGTTTGCCCGGAACCCTGGGGTGGCTCTGTACAGGGAGACTATTTACGAGCGGGTGTGGGGCGGCGACTATATGAGCGGCAGCCGCACCGTGGACCTGCACATCCAGCGGATGCGGAAAAAGGTCGGCTGGGAGGATAAGCTGGTGGCCCTGCCAAAGGTGGGCTACCGCCTGGAAACGTGACGAGATGAAATTTCGCCTGCGCATGATGCTCTGTATGGTGATGCTCCTGGCCCTGCTGTTCGGGGCCGGGGGCAGCATACTCATATCCGTCTCCTTCCAGGAGAGCCTGGACAGCGAGCGGGACATGGCCATGCGCAGCTATCGGACAGTGGAGACGGCCATGGTCCTGGCCAACAGCATCTCCGCCCAGCGGGACTACGGCGATGTGGTGAGCACCCTGGGGCAGATGGACGGCCAGGGGGATGCGATGTGGAGCGGGCTGTGCCTGCGGGAGGGGGACAACGTGCTCTATCAGCGGGGGACGCTGCCCTTTGCCGACACCGCCGCCGGGGAGCCGGGCCGGTGCTCCATCCGCCTTTACGAGAGCGACGGGGTGGGGATATTGCAGGTGTCCGGGACGCTCCAGGTGAGCAACGGCGCCACCCTGACATTGGACGCGGGGTATAACGTGTCCCATCTTTACGCCGTGCGGCGGATGCAGCTGGATATCTATTACAGGCTCCTGGCCGCCGTGGTGGCGCTGGGAGCCCTGCTCAGCTGGGCCCTCTCCGCCCTGCTGACCAGGCCCCTCTCCCAGCTCAGCCGGGTGACGCGGCAGATCGCCAACGGGAACCTGTCCAGCCGGGCCAATATCCGCTCCGGGGACGAATTCGAGCAGCTGGCGGCGGATTTCAACCGGATGACCGACCGGGTGGAGGAGGATATGGCGGCCCTCCAGGACGCCATGCGGCGGCAGGAGGAGTTCATGGGCTCCTTCGCCCATGAGATGAAGACCCCCATGACCTCCATCATCGGCTACGCGGACCTGCTCCGGGGCCAGAGCCTGACAGAGGAGGACCAGCAGCAGGCGGCCAACTACATCTTCTCCGAGGGAAAACGGCTGGAGAGCCTGTCGCTGAAGCTGCTGGATCTGCTGGTGCTCAAAAAGCGGGATTTCGAGCTGGGCGAGGGCTCGCCCAAGGGGCTGATAACGGGCCTTGTCCGGGTGCTGCGCCCGACCATGGCGAAGCGGGACATCACCTTGCAGTGCCGGTGCGAGGACGGCCAGTGCCGGATGGAGCCCGACCTGGTGAAGAGCCTGGTCATAAACCTGATAGATAACGCCCGCAAGGCCATGGACGGGGCCGGGAACATCTTCGTGCTGTCGGAGATGACCGACACCGGCTGCCGCATCCGTGTGGTGGACAACGGCCGGGGCATGCCCCAGAAGGAGATAAGCCGGGTCACCGAGGCCTTTTACCGGGTGGATAAATCCCGGTCCCGGGCCCAGGGAGGCGTGGGGCTGGGCCTGGCCCTCTGCCAGGAGATCGTGGCGCTCCACCAGGGGACCATGGAATTCCAGAGCGCCGAGGGCAAGGGCACCATCGTGACGGTGACGCTGAACGGAGGGCGGCTATGAGGAAAAAGACGGTCCTTTGGACATGCGCGGCGGCGCTGGTGGTGGCGGCGAGCGCTCTGCTGCCGGGGCTGGTGCTGCGGGTGCAGGATGCCCGCCTGGAAAAGCTGGTCCAGTCCCAGCCGGTGGAGACGGTGGACCTGGCGCTGCTGCCGGAGATGAGCATAGAGGACACGCTGCGCTTTGTGCAGACCTGTCAGACGCCTCCGGTGGTGTTGGACAGCGGCCGCCAGCGCAGCGACGGTGTGGCAGCCCGTGTGTGTCAGGACCTGCTGGAGGATATGAACGTGCCGCTGGACCTGGGGGAGGCCGTGCCCGAGCTGTGGGTGGGCGATAACGGCCAGAGCCTGCTGTTGTGGCACGTGTCCTTCACGGGCCAGGGCCTGGGCGCGCCTGTATGGGTCGCGGAGGCGCCCCTCTCCGCTTTGCGGTTCAGACCCGTGGAGGCCGAGTTCTGGGTGGACGACGGGACGGGATGGATCGTGCGCTTTTTCATTCACTGGAGCGAGGACACCGTGGAGATGACGGAAGAGGAGGTCATCAAGCGTTTTGAGGAGATGTTCGGCGTGGTGCCGGACGACCTGGACGCCTGGGAGGAGCAGGAGCTGCCGGAGGGCTTAACGGACCCCGCCTGGGAGCAGGCGGAGTATGACTACTGCTACGCGGCGGAGCTGCTGGTGGAGTTTGGCGGACGGATGCAGCTGCGCTTTACGGACGTGCGGATCGGCCAGAACGGGGACGGCACCGAGAACGCGGCCTGGGCCGCCATGACCGTGTTCGGGGACGACGGGGAGCAGTTTCCCGTACAGGCCGTGGTCAGCTGGGAAGAGATGAGCTTCAATATGCAGGATTGATTTTTTTGCGATAATCTGTCATAATAAATAAAATAGTTTCCCGTGGGAAGGAGGGCGCGGCTATGGACAAGAACGCGCGCCGGGTACGGCTGAGCGTCATATCCTCCATGCACTACGCAAAGCTGGTCTTCCGCTCGCTGCTCCTGCTGGCCGCCGGATGGGTGTATATATCCGGGCGGCTGCGCCGGGGGGAGGGGGCGCTCACGGGACTTTTGCACCGCAACCCGGTGATGGACGTGATATGGCTGGTGTTCGTGGTGGAGATGATACTGCGGTTCTTCCCCTCCCACGTGGAGAGCATGGGCTGTCAGAAGCAGTTTCGGAAAAACTACGTCCCCGCCGCCGGAGAGCTCCCGGCCAAAAGGAGCCGGGGGATGTGGACGGTGCTGGCGGCCTGGGTGGCCCTGAACGGGGCCATCGGGGCGCTGTACTTCACCGGGGTCATCGACGAGGGCGTGCTGCTGCTCATCAGCCTGGCTTATTCCGTGTGCGACATGGTGTGCATCCTGTTTTTCTGCCCCTTCCAGACCTGGTTCATGAAAAACAAATGCTGCACCACCTGCCGCATCTATAACTGGGACTATCCCATGATGTTCACCCCGCTGCTGTTCGTGCCCAGCCTGTACACCTGGTCCCTGGCCGCCGTGGCCCTGGGGCTGCTGGTCCGGTGGGAGGTGACATACGCCCGCCATCCGGAGCGGTTTTACGAGTCCACCAACGAGAGCCTGGCCTGCGTCAACTGCAAGGAGAAGCTCTGCCACCACAAAAAGGCCCTCCGCCAGCTCTGGATACGTCAGAAGCGGTCCGTCCAGGAAAAGCTCCCGCCCCTCCCGGGCCGGAAAAAGGACGCCGCCGGAAAGTAAACGCGCCGCCCGCCTGTTTCCAGGCGGGCGGCAGACTGTCAAAGGGGATAATTATGTAAACTTATGGGCTCAGTGCAGGGCAGCGATGACTTCTATCTCGCACAGCGCCTGGCGGGGCAGCTCCTTCACCGCCACGCAGGAGCGGGCGGGCTTGCCGGTGAAGTATTGGGCGTACACCTCATTGAAGGCGGCGAAGTCGCCCATGTCCGCCAGAAAGCAGGTGGTCTTGACCACGTCCTGGAAGGTCAGGCCGTTGGCGCGGAGGATAGCGCCCACGTTCCGGCAGGCACGGTCGGCCTGGGCGGTGATGCCGCCCTCCTCCAACGTTCCGGCTCCGGGCACCAGGGGCACCTGGCCGGAGGCGAAGAGAAAGCCGTTGGCGGATATGGCCTGGGAATAGGGGCCGATGGCCTCGGGGGCGTCGGGGGTATAGGTCTTTTCCATAGTCACTCTCCTTGTATTACGTAAAAAGTGGATAGCCCTTGGAGGAGAGGGCCTGGCGGATGTGGGCCACGTGCTCCGCGTCCCTGGTCTCCAGGACCATGGACACCGTGCAGGCGGCCACGTCCGCGTGCTCGTCCTCCCGGGCGTGGTGGATGCTGACGATGTTGGCCCCGGTCTGGGACACGATCTGCAGCAGGTGGATGAGGCTGCCGGGCTTGTCCTGGACCTCGGTGGATATCTCCACGATGCGGCCGGATTTCACCAGGCCCTTGGTGATGACCCGGGAGAGGGTGGTCACGTCCACGTTGCCCCCGGAGACGATGCACACGGTCTTCTTGTCCCGGTCCGTCTTTCCGAACATACAGGCGGCCACGCTGGCAGCCCCAGCCCCCTCGGCCACGGTCTTCTGATTCTCCATCAGGGCCAGCATGGCGGCGCATATCTCATCCTCGGTGACGGTGACGATCTCGTCCACATACTGCTGGCACAGGGGGAAGGTCAGCTTGCCGGGGGTGAGCACGTGTATGCCGTCGGCGATGGTGTCCTGGTTGCGGACGGTGACGATCTGCCCGACCCGCCGGGATTCCAGCATGGCCCCCACGGAGGCGGCCTGCACTCCCACGATGCGGCAGGAGGGCTTGAGCCCCTTCACGGCGAAGGCGATGCCGCTGATGAGCCCGCCGCCGCCGATGGGGCAGACGATCTGCTCCACGTCGGGCATTTGCTCCAATATCTCCAGGCCGATGGTGCCCTGCCCGGCGATGACGCAGGGGTCGTCGAAGGGATGGGCGAAGGTGTAGCCCTTTTCCTCGGCCAGGCGGGCGGCCTCCTGGGCCGCGTCGTCGTATACCCCCGGCACTAGGACCACCTCCGCTCCATAGCCGCGGGTGGCCTCCACCTTGCTGATGGGGGCCCCGGCGGGCATACAGATGACCGCGGGGATGCCCAGCTTCGCGGCGGACAGGGCGATGCCCTGGGCGTGGTTCCCGGCGGAGCAGGCGATGACCCCCTGGGCGGCGGCCTCCGGGGGCAGGGAGCGTATTTTGTTGTAGGCCCCCCGGAGCTTGAACGAGCCGGTGAGCTGGAGATTCTCCGCCTTAATGTACAGGTTTTCCCCCAGGCTGGGGGCGCTCTCTAAAGGGGTGCGCCGGGCGACGCCGCGCAGGGCGGCCTGGGCGTCCCAGATCATATCCAGGGTGAGCATGGGCGTGTCCTCCGTGTTCATGGTCAGGGGCCGAATATCCAGAGCTTCCACATGGCGAAGGCCTCCCGGATGGCGTAGTTGACGAACAGGGAGACCTTGGTGGTCCGGGCCGCCACCAGGGATGCCCGGCAGCCCAGGTCCGCGGCCATGCGGCTGAGGCGGTACAGGTGGTACTCCGCCGAGAGGATGGCCACGTGCTCGGGGGCCGCGCCGTCCCGTGCGGCGATGAGGTCCAGGGAGTTGGCGATGTTCTCATAGCTGCTGAAGGCGTGCTCCTCCAACAGCAGCCGGTCCGGGTCCACGCCCCGCTCCGTGAGCCAGAGGAACATGGCCTGGGCCTCCGTCAGGTCCTCGCCCCGCCCCTGGGCCCCGGAGAGGACAGCCACGCCCTGGGGATTGTCCTCCAGCCACACGGCGGCCTCCCGCAGCCGGTCCGTCAGAGACCGGCTGGGCACGGAGCCGTTCACCCCGGCCCCGCAGACGATGAGATAGGGGGCGGAGGTGTCCTCGTCCGAGCGGGCATGGAGCAGCACCGGTATCTCCGCCGCCAGAAAGCATATCAGTCCGATGATGAGAAGTATGGTCATAGCAAAACGCAGCCGCCGGGCCCCGGCTGCCCTCCGGGGGGCCAGCAGGCCGTAAAAGACACAGCACGCGGCCACACCCAAAAGCACCAGGGCGGTGGTGGTATAGCCGATCATGCAGAATTGGAAAAAGGCGCCGAGGACAAGGCACACCGCCGCCAGGGAAAACAAAACCCACTGGGATACGGTCAGCTTTTTCATTCCGCCAGGGCCTCCCACTGGGCATAGAGAGCGTCCAGCTTTTCCTGGAGAGCGCGCTTTTCCCCGTCCAGCTCCATGAGCTTCTGGTAGTCGGTGGCGTGCTCCTCCTCCCGTGCGGCCAGGTCTGTCAGGTCTGCCTCCAGCTTTTCGATGTCCCGCTCCAGCCGGGCCATCTGCCTGGCCGGATCGGAGGGGCGCTGGGCCTTGGGCGCCTTGGGCTTGGGGTCGTGGCGCTTGGCGGCGCGGGTCAGCTCCGTCTGGCGGGCCTTGTACTGCTCATACTCGCTGTAGCCGCCGGGGAAATCCGTCAATGTCCCGTTTTTCAGCTCCCACACCCGTGTGGCGAACCGGTCCACGAACCAGCGGTCGTGGCTGACGAACAGCAGCGTGCCGCCGTAATCGTCCAGGGCCTGCTCTATCCACTCCCGGCTGGCGATGTCCAGATGGTTGGTGGGTTCGTCCAGAATGAGGAAGTTGATATCCGAGCGCATGAGCATGCACAGCCGCAGACGGCTCTGTTCCCCGCCGGAGAGGGAGCCCACGGTCTTGAACACGTCCTCCCCGGTGAAGTTGAAGGCGGCCAGCCTGTCCCGGGCCTCCTGGGGCTGGGCCTTGTCGTCGTAGATGAGGGTGTCCAGGGCGGAGCGCTCCGGGTTGGAGAAGGTGACGAGCTGGGGCAGATAGGCCGTGCGCACGGCGGGCCCCAGGCGGGTATAGCCCGTGTCGGGGACCACCTCCCCCAAAATGATCTTCACCAGGGTGGACTTGCCGCTGCCGTTGTCCCCCATGACGGCCACTCGCTCGCCGGGGCGGATGAGCAGGTCCAGATCGGCGAACAGCCGCTTTTCCCCGAAGCTCTTGCCCAGGTCCTGGGCCACGAGCACCTCGTCGCCCAGAAATTCCCTCTCTTTGAACCGGGCGGAGAGCTTTCGCTCCCGCTGGGGCTTGGGGGCGCTCTGAAGGCGGGCGATGCGCTTTTCCATGGAAAAGGCCCGCTTATACAGCTTGTCGTTGCCCAGAAACGCCCACAGCCGCAGGTCCCGGGCCGCCTGCTCCAGATGGGCTATCTCCCGCTGGCTCTTCTCGTACTGGCGGCGCAGCTCCTCATAGCGGCGCTGTTTTTCCTGGATGTAGAAGCTGTAGCCCCCGGCGTAGAACTGGCACACCCCCCGGTCCAGCTCGATGGTCCGCTGGGCCACGGTGTCCAGAAACCACCGGTCATGGCTCACGGTCAGCACCGTGCCCCGGAAGTGGAGGAGGAAGTCCTCCAGCCACTGGGTGCTCTTCAGGTCCAGGTGGTTGGTGGGCTCATCCAGCAGCAGGATGTCCGTGTCCTCCAGCAGGAGCCGGGCCAGGTTCACCCGTGTCTTCTCCCCGCCGGAGAGGCTGTCGAAGCTCTGGGCCCGCATGGCGGCCGACAGGTCCAGGCCGTTGGCCACCCGGTCCCGCTCGTAGTCGGATGAGTAGCCCCCCAGCCGGTCGTATTCCGCCGCCAGCCGGTCATACCGGGCCAGGGTCTCCGGGGAGGCGTCGGTCTGCATGGCCGCCTCCAGGGCGTCCATCTTTCCCCGCAGCTCGTCCAGATGGCGGAAGGCGGAGCGGAGCACGTCCTCGGTGGTGTACCCGGCGGGATAGACCGGTATCTGGGAGATGAGCCCCACCCGCTTTCCGGCGGCCAGGATGACCTCCCCCTCGTCCGGCTCCAGGGCCCCGGTGAGGATGCGCAGCAGCGTGGTCTTGCCCGCCCCGTTGGGGCCCAGCAGCGCCACCCGCTCCCCGGCCTGCACGTCGAAGGTGACCCCCTGGAGGATGGCCGTGCCGCCGAAGCTCTTTTTCACATTTTGAAGGGATATGTCTATCATATATAGTATATTATCGGTTCCTTAAAAGCGTTCCCCCTGGGCGGTCAGCCGAAGACGGCCTTTTGCAGCACCGTGTTGGCGATGGGGGAGGCCACGTAGTAGCCGCCTCCGGCCCGCTCGGCCATGACCACGAAGGCATAGGGGGCGTCGGCGTTGGTGATGAATCCGGCGAACCAGGCGTGGGTGGTGCCATCGCCCACCTCGGCGGTGCCGGTCTTGGCGTGCATCTCCAGGCCCGGATAGGTCCCCGCGCCGTATTCGTATTGGACGTCGTAGCTCATCAGCTCCGACAGAGCCTGGGCGGTGGAGGGGAGCATGAGCTGCTCGGTGCCGCACTTTTTGCCGCTGATGAGGGTGGGCTCCACGCACAGCCCGCCGTTGGCGATGGCCCCCATCAGCCGCAGGAAGGCGTAGGGGTTGACCAAGTCCTTATACTGGCCGATGCCCTCCCAGGCGGCGTCGCCCAGCTCGTTCCCGGCGCTGGGGACGCTCCCGGCGGCGGTGGGTATCCGGTCGTTGAGGGTGTGGGACTGGGTCAGGCCGTAGCCCTCGGCATACTGGGAGATGATGTCCCCGCCCAGCTGGCTGCCGATGTGGCCGAAGGCCACGTTGCAGGAGTGGGCCAGGGCCTGGTCCACGGTGATGGTGCCGTGGTGGCCGGTGCAGTTGATGCGCTGGCCGCCGATGATGTCGCTGCCGTTGCAGGTGAAGGTCTGCTGCCATATCCCCGGTATCTGCTCGATGGCCGCCGCCAGGGTGACCAGCTTGAACACCGAGCCGGGGACGAAGGTGGAGCTGATGGCCCGGTTGATGAAGGCGCCCTCGTAATTGGAGTCGTTCAGGTCAAAGGTGACGCCCTGCTCCGGGTCCCAGGTGGGGGTGGAGACCATGCAGATGATCTCCCCGGTCTTGTAGTTGTAGACAAGCACGGTGCCCTTGCGGCCGTTCAGGGCGTTGTAGGCCGCGGCGCACACGTCCGCGTCCAGGGTCAGCTTCAGAGACCCGCCCTCCAAAGTGGTGCCGGTGAAGAAGGAGTAGTTCACGATCTCCGGCCGGTAGAGGGACAGCACCCCCGTGCCGATGTTCCCCCCCAGGTCGCCCACCGCGTGGAGGCACGCCCGGCGGACCGAGCTGTCCTCGGCGTAGTGGAAGGCGTCCTCCCCGGCGGAGGCCAGTATGGTGCCGTCCCGGTCGGTGACGAGCCCCCGGTTCAGCACCCCGTTGGTGTAGACGCTGTCGTTGGCGTAAAAGGAGGCCCAGTCGCCCCCGTCCCGGACCAGGCGGAACAGATATATCCCCAGCCCCACGACCACCAGGGCCGCCAGGAGCAGCACCGATACGGCGCGTGTGGTGACTTTTTTCATGACTGCCCTCCCGGGTAATAGTACCCGTCGTCGTCGTAATAGCCGCCGTCCTGGCCGCCGTTATCGCCGTAGTACCCCCCGTCCTGGCCGCCGCTGTAATAGCCGCCGCCGTCGTCCTCATAACCGCCCTGGCCGTCGTCTACCCCCGCGCCGCCGGAGAACCGCTCCGGCCGCATGACGGCAAAGCTGCCGCTCTTGCGGGTGTCGCATGCCTTGACGAAGGCCAGCAGCATCCAGAAGGCCAGCAGGCTGGTGCCGCCCATGGAGGCGAAGGGGAAGGTGACGCCGGTGAAGGGCAGGATGTCCATGGGGCCGAACACGTTCAGGATGATCTGCACCAGCATCATGCTCACCGTGGCGGCCGCCGCGATGACGTAATAGCTGGACCGGCCGGAGGAGGCGTTTTTCACCACGAACCCGGCCATGGCCAGGATGCTCAACACGCAGCACAGGGCGGTGATGAGCCCCAGCTCCTCGCTGATGACGGCGAAGACCATGTCCGTCTCCGCAGCGTATATGTCCACCAGCCAGCCGTTGCCGGCTCCCTGGCCGAACAGGCCGCCGCTGGCGGCGGCGCTCATGGCCCGGACCTGCTGGAAGCCCTTGTCGTATATGTCGTC
>CANRNA010000029.1 GCA_947631805.1 uncultured Oscillospiraceae bacterium
TAGATGCTGGCCTCACGGGCCGCCACGGGCATATCGGAGGTGTTGGCGATCAGCACGGTCCGCTGCATCAGGCTCTCGCCGGAGCGGGGGTCCTTCAGCTCGGGGAACTCCATCAGCACGTCGGTCATCTCGTTGCCCCGCTCGCCGCAGCCGATGTAGACCACGATGTCCACGTCGGACCACTTGGCCAGCTGGTGCTGGACCACGGTCTTGCCGCTGCCGAAGGGGCCGGGCACGGCGGCCGTGCCGCCCTTGGCGATGGGGAACAGGGTGTCGATGACCCGCTGGCCGCTGTTCATGGGCTTGCTGGGCATGTATTTGTGCTTATAGGGCCGGGCCACCCGGACGGGCCAGCGCTGCATCATGGTGATCTTGCGCTGGACGCCCTTTTCGTCCTCCACCACGGCGACGGTCTCGTCCACGGTGTACTTGCCGCTCTTCACGTTCCGGACGACGCCGTCCACCCCCACGGGGACCATGATCTTGTGGAGGATGGCGGTGGTCTCCTGGACCGTGCCCAGCACGTCGCCGGGGTGCACCACATCCCCCGCCTTGGCCGTGGCGGTGAAGTCCCACTGCTTTTTCCGGTTCAGGCTGGCGACCTCCACGCCCCTGGCGATGGTGTCGCCGGTCGCGTCCCGTATCTCGGTCAGCGGGCGCTGGATGCCGTCATATATATTGGTCAGAAGTCCCGGCCCCAGCTCCACGCTCAGCGGGGTGCCGGTGGTCTCCACCTGGGCGCCGGGCCCCAGGCCGGAGGTCTCCTCGTAGACCTGGATGGAGGCGCTGTCCCCCTTCATCTGGAGGATCTCGCCGATCAGCCGCTGGCTGCCCACGCGCACCACGTCGGACACGTTGGCGTCGGCCAGACCGGTGGCCACCACCAGCGGGCCGGAGACTTTTGTGATCGTTCCGCTCATGCTTTGACCTTCTTTCGGTAAAATTTGCTTTCCCAAGAAGGGGAAAAAGATCAGGGCCTGTTTTCACAGGCGGGATATGCTCAATGGCGTCCGCTCAGAGGATGTTGGCGCCCACGGCCCGCTCCACCGCGGCCTGCAGGGCCGACTGGCCCAGGCCCAGGGAGCCGTCCTTGCCGGGAATGAGGATGACCGCCGGGCTGGGGCTGTCCTTGAAGCGGTCGATGTCCGCCCGCAGCGCCTGGGCCAGGTTCTCCTCCAGGTAAATGATGGCGTACTCGTCCGGCCGGTCCGGCTTGGTGATGGCCCGGAAGATATGGTGGGCCTCCTCCGCCTCCCGCACCGGGAAGGTGTCCAGCCCCAGGGCCTTGAAGCCTATGACCGTGTCCGGTCCGCCGATGACCGCGATCTTATACATAGCTCTCACGCAACCTTTCCCGCAGCGCGTCCGCGCCCAGACCGCCCCGCTTGCCCAGAAGGACCATGCGGGCGGCGGTTATCTCCGCCTCCAGGCTGGCCAGATAGGCCACCACCACCTCCGGGCCGAAGCTCACCCGCTTCGCGCCGGTGAGATACTCCGTCAGCACGTTGTCGCAGCAGCGCTCAAAATCGGCCAGGGGCGCGCCGTTCACGGCCTGCTGGCCCAGCTGGGCGCAGGCGGCCAGGGCCCGGTCGTGGAAGACCTCTTCCACCCCTTCCCCGTAGACACGGCAGATGCTCTCGGCGGGGACGTTCCCCCCGGAGATGGCCGCGGTGCGCAAAATGCCCTCGTCCATGTGCCCCCGGATGCAGCGCACGGCGCTGCGCAGGTTGGCGATGTCGATGGAAAGGCGCACATAGCCGGTGTAAAAGCCGGTGGACAAGGTCCCGGTGATGGCCAGCATCTCGGCGAAGTAGGCCTTGTCCAGGCCCATGTCCGCCAGCTGGGGATTGGACGTCCTGGTCAGGGTGGTCCTGGCCTCCCGGACGGCCTGGGCGAAAGCCTCGGGCACGTCCCGCCAGTCGTCGCCGTAAAAGGCCTCCGCCAGCACCTTGGGAGCCACCCGCCCACAGGCGGACAGCAGGCGCTCCGCGTCCCGGGGACCGCCCTCGCTCTTCACCAGCACCTTGGCGTTGTGATAGTCATATTTCAGGCGGTAGGCGGTGACGAGCTGCTTTTCCGGGCAGAGCTTTTCCATCTCCCCCAAAAAGTCGGCCCGCCGGGCGGCAAAGACCTCCTCCAGCCGGGCGTCGGACGCCCCGGCCAGGTCTGGAAAGCCGCACTCGGTCAGCACTCTGGCCGCCTCGTCAAAGTCCGCCGCCTCCACCATCTGCTCCAGCCGCTTCTCCCCCAGCCGGGCGTTCTCCCTGGCCCGGATGTAGGTGGACAGGAACAGATATTCTGTACTCTTAACTTTTGACAAGAGTATTCCTCCTTCTTGTCAAGCCGTCGTCGCCCAACAGCTCACGCGAAAAGCTCCGCCGCCACCTGGGAGGCCATATTCTCCCGGGCCTGGGCCATCAGGGCCTCCACGGTGCAGTTGACGGACACGCTCCCCTGGCGGCACACCAGCCCCCGGTCAAAGCTCCCGGTCTTTTCGGACAGGGTGAGACCGCCGGTCCTCCCGGCTGCCTTCAGGGCGGCGTTGGCCTTATCGACCACCTTTTTGCCCACGGCCTTCCTGTCGGCCTCGGAGAGAACGATCTCCTCCTTGCCGGTGGCGGAGGCCCGGACGGCCAGGGATGCCAGGAAGGAGACATACTTCTCCCCCTCCAGGGCGTTCAGCTTTGCCTCGGCCTTGTCGAAGGCCTCGGCGACCAGGGACTGCTTGAAGCTCAGAACGCTCTTGCGGGCTTCCATGTCAGCGGTCTTGGCCAGGCGCTGGACCCGGTCCTCCGCGGAGGCCACGCCCTGGCGCACCTTCTCCCAGTAGCCCTCCTGGGCCTTCTTCTCTCCCTGGGCCTTGATGGTCTCGCACTGGGCCTTGGTCTCCTGGGCGATACGGGCGGCGTCCGCCACGGCGTCCGTCTCGATGCGGGCCGTGATCTTGTCGATGCCGTTCATAAGCTCTTCCTCTCCGGTGTCAGGCGCTGATATTGATGATCATCAGCATGGACGCCAGCAGGGACAAAATGGCGTAGAACTCCACGGTGATGCAAAGGACCATGCCCTTGGACCAGTCGTCGGGCTTCTTGGCCAGGATGTTGATGGAACCGGCGGCCACGCGGCCCTGGGCAATGGCGGAGAACAGGCCGCCCAGCGCCATGGGCAGGCACGCGGCGAAATACTGCATGCCCTGGACCAGGTCCATCTCGGGCATAGTGCCGCTGAGCAGGCCCATGCGGAACACGGCGAAGAACCACACCACCAGGCCGTACAGGCCCTGGGTGCCGGGGATGACCTGCAGGATCAGGACCTTACCGAACTTGCTGGGGTCCTCGCACAGAAGGCCCGTGCCGGCCTCACCGGCGCAGCCGGTGCCCTTGGCCGAGCCGATGCCGCTCAGCACTGCCGCAAGGCCCGCGCCCAGCAGAGCAACCGCCAGGCCGCCGTAGGTTTCCAGAAAACTCATTTTTGTTCGTCCTCCTTATTCTTTGACGATGTCTACGAATTTAGTTTGCATATCTAAAGGACGGAAGGGCTTTCCGCCGTCCTCATAGAACTTGTTGAAGAACTCCAGGCACTGCAGACGCAGATCGTGCACGTAGCAGCCCAGCAGGTTCAGCGCGAAGTTGAGCAGGTTCCCCACCATGGAGATGACCACGAAGACGACGATGTTGCCGGGGATAGCCCCCAGGGTGTTGAACACCTGGGCGATGACGCTGCCCGCCAGCATCAGGGCCATCAGACGGGAGTAGGACAGTATGTCGCCGAAAAAGCCCGTCACATGGTTGTAAAGGGAGCCGAAGATGCCGGTGATCTTGCCCATCCCCTTGCCGGTGATGATGGGCCCCGCCACCACCATCGCCACACCGACGTACAGCACGATGTTGGTCTTCAGCAGGAACATGCAGGCCAGGCCCGCGAAGACCACCCACCAGGTGACCTCCTCGAACACCGCATCCAGCACCTGGCCGCTCTTTATCTTCCGCACGAAGCTCACGGCCATGCCGGTGATGATGTGGACCATGCCCAGGGCCATGGAGCCCACCAGGATGGCGAGGGTGTCGTTCAGAGGGGTGAACAGGCTGGGCAGGGCGAAGTCCTTCCCGCTGGTGAGCTTGACCACCTGGGTGAGGAAGTCGCCGAAAAAGCCGCCGGTCACGGCGCCGAAAATGAACGTGCTCACGCCGCCCATGATCAAAAGCCCGCTCATGTGGGCCATCATCCCCCGGGGCCTGGACTTCTTCAAGAGGAAGCCCATCAGGAGCATCAGCAGCCCGTAGCCCATATCCGCCATCATCATGCCGTAGAACAAAATGAAAAACGGCGCCATCAGGGGGTTGGGGTCCACGCCCGTATAGGCTGGCAGGGAGTACATCTCCGTGACCATGTTCAAAGGCTTGGTCAGAAGGTTGTTTTTCAGCTTCACCGGCACGTCCGGGTACTCGTCCGGCGCGGGGTCGGCAAATTCAAAGGCGCAGTCGAAGCCGTTTAGGCACTTGGTCACCGCCGCCTCCTCCGGGGCGGGACACCAGCCCTCCAGGGCCACCACGCTGTCCGTGCCCCGCAGCCGCTCGGCGGCCTCCGCCTGGACGGCCTCCGACAGGAGCCGGTCGCAGCTCAGGCGCAGATCGGCCGTTCTGCCCCGCTCCTGGGTGATAGCGCTCTCCAGGTCCCGGCGGCGCACATCCAGCTCCTCCAGCTGGCGGCGGCGCTGGTCGATGTTGTCTCTGGCCGTGCCGGTCATGCCGGGGAAGGAGACGGGGGTGCAGCCCACGGAGCGCATGGCGTCCATGACCGCTCCCATGTCCCCCTTCATGGCGATGACGAGGAAGCACTTCTGCTGCTCGTCCTGGCTGACCAGGACGAGCTGGACCGCCTCCGTGGCGCTCTCGGCCGCGTCGGCCACGGCCTCCATGTCCACCGCCGCCGGGACATTCGCCAGCGCCAGGGCGCATGTCTTTGTTCCGGCCGTCTCCAGGGGCACATCCAGGGCCTCCCAGGGCCGCAGGGATTCTATCTCGTCCCGCAGGCGGCTCTCGTCCGCCGCGACCCGGCGCAGCTGGCTCTCCCAGTCGTTGATCTTCCGGGCCAGGTCCAGGTCCTTTTCCAGGGCCGCCCCGTCCAAAAACTCCGCCTCCGACACCAGAGGCCGGGCCGCTAAGAGCTTATGCTTTTCCGGGGCGTACCGGGCCATGACCCTGAGGGCGGAGCCCATCTCCGCCTCCCGGCCCCGGGCCTCGGTCAGTCCCGCCCGCTCCGGGCGGAGGAGCTCCGCCGCCTCCGGGTCGGACAGCATGTCCTCCGGCTCGTGGACCTCCACGCAGCCCAGGCGCTGGAGCTGGTCCATCAGGGCGTCCCGCTGGTCCCGCAGGGCGATGACCCGGAGCTTTTTCATCTTCACGATGGCCATCAGCCGTTCACGATCCTTTCCACGATCTTATCCACGACCTCGTCCATTTTCCGGTCGGCCCGGGCCCGCATGGCCGCCTGCCGGTTACGGGTGTTGGACGCCAGCACGCCCGCGTCCTCCTTGGCCTTCTCGTCCGCCTTGCGGATGAGGTCCCGTATCTCGGCCTCCGCCTTGCTGTCCGCGGCCGCCATAGCCAGCTTCACCGCGTCCTCGGCCTCCTGGACGGACCGCTTGGCCTCCGTCTGGGCGGCGGCTCTGATCTGGCGGGCCTTCTCCTCGGCCAGGGCGATGGTATCCAATGCTTCCAGTGACATTCTCGCACCTCCACACGTTTGGGGTACGCAACAAAATATTGCGTTGCAGGGAACAAAAAGCTGTATGCGTGTACTATATATTTTCCAAACTACATAATACACATTTTCCGCGCCGGATGCAACCATTCTTTTTCAGGTTTTGCATATTTTTACCCATTTGTCATCTATTTCTCAAAACACCAGCTGCACCAGCAGCATATAGCAGACGGTGCCCCCCGCCACGGACAGGAGCATCTGCCGCCGCCACAGGTGGAGCGCCGCCGTCACGGCGATGGCAATGAACTGGGGCGCCCCGTGGCTGCCGGTGAGCAGGGACACGTCCTTCAGGCAGTAGATGACCAGCATGCCGAATATGGCCGCGGGCAGGGCCTTGCCCAGATAGCGGATGTATTTGGGCGTGGGCCGCTGGGGGCTGAACACCAAAAAGGGCAAAAACCGGGTGATGAGGGTGGCCAGGGCGCAAAGGCCGATGGTGATGAGCCTCTGGGGGACGGTCATGTCAGTCCAGCCCCCTCTCTATGGGCCTTCTGAACACCGTCAGCAGGCACAGGATGCAGGCCATGGTGGGTATCATGAACCCGTCCGCCCCGAACAGCGCCAGGCACGCCAGGGCGGACCCCAGGCCGATAAGGCCGGTCCAGTGCTTCTTCTCCTTCAGCCACTGGTCCAGGAATATGACCACGAACAGGGCGGTCATGGCGAAGTCCAGCCCCTCGGTGCTGAAGGGTATCACCCCGCCCAGTATCGCCCCGATGGCGGTGCCCGTCAGCCAGTAGCTCTGGTCCAGCAGGGACACGAAAAACATGAACCAGCCCCTGTCCACCCCCTGGGGTATCTCCACGGAGCAGTTGATGGAAAAGGTCTCGTCGCACAAGGCGTATATGAGATAGGGCTTTTTCCAGCCCATGCCCTTGTACTTTTCCAGCATGGATATGCCGTAGAAAAGATGCCGGGCCTGGATCATCAGGGCCATCAAAAAGGTCTGGACCGGGGCGAAGGTGCCGGTGAGCATAGCCACCGCCACGAACTCCAGCGACCCGCCGAAAATGGCCACCGCCATCCCCACCGGGTACCAGAAGCTGAACCCGGACGCCCTGGCGTATACGCCGTAGCTCATGCCCAGCACCAGAAATCCCGCCAGGATGGGGATGGTATGGGGGAAGGCCGCCCGAAGGGCTCTTCCCGCCGCGCTCTTGCTCTTGGTCATCTTGCCGTCACGTGCCCTGCAGGGCCTCCTTCACTTCCTTTTCCGCGCTTCTCGCCAGTATTTTCAAGGCCTCCAGGGCCGCGTCCCTGGTCCTGTCGTCCATATCTGCCACAGAGCGCAGAAAGCTCCTGGCCGTGTCGAACCAGTTCTCCCGCATCTCGTGCATGGTCTCCCGCTTCGTGCCAGACAGCAGCGTGTAGATGGCGTCGACGAACAGGCCGAACTGCCCGGGGGTCATGTCCGCGATCCAGTCCTTGATGGTGGAGTCCACGAACCGGCTGCCGTCGGTGACGGCGGGCAGACGCACCAGGTCGGGTCCCAGGGCCTCCCAGGAGTACACGTCGTGCTGCATCAGCCCCGACTCGGTGCTGTGGACCACGGCGCGCTTTTCCTCCCGGCCCAGGAGCATGCCCACCACGGAAAACTGGGGGATATAGGTGTGCACCCGGCCGTATATGCGCCTGTAGCCCTCGGTCTTGAGCACGTTGTCGTAAAAGCCCGGGCCGTCGTAATTATACACCCCGTCGATGCGCTTTTGTACCTCCTCCCCGCAGAAGGCCCCGGCGTATACGGCCAGGTTGCCCCCCTTGGAGTGGCCCCCCAGGATGAGCCTGCCCGGGATGAGCCCGGCCACCCTCTCGGCGTACTCCGCCGCCATCCGCTGGCCGGGGATGGGGCAGAGAAAGCTCATGTTCAGGTCCTCCTTCCAGCCCACCACGGTGTTGTCCGTGCCCCGGTAGGACAGGAAGTGGAGCTCATCTCCCAGCCGGACGGTGACGGCGGAGAACTGGGTCTGCACTACCGGGTCCAGCCGCTCCGTGTGAAAGCCCACGCCCAGAGGGCCGAACCGCTCGCTCCTGCCCATGGCCTGGATGAGCTCCTCGTCCCGGAGCTTCCAGCGCCCCTCCTCGCCCAGCCGCCTGTCACTCCCGGCCCGGCGGGCAATCTCCCGCACGGTCACGAACTCCTCCGGCAGCGGGTCGGAGAAATGCTCAAAGGGTATGTAGGCGAACCGGGCCAATATCATCCCGTCCACCGCGTTCAGGGGGCACCGATCCATGGGCAGGTCCCCCCGCCATTTCAAATAATCGAACAGATCCGCCATAAAATCACCTCATAGCGCCCTCACAGGCAGTTTTCACAGTAGGCCGCCGCGTCGAACGGGTCCAGACCGCTGTCCTTTTTCAGATACAGGGGGTGGTGGGGGTGGCCCTTTTTCGACCGGGCCCCGGCGGTGTACCACACCGCCCCGTACCGGCGGCCCAGACCGATCATGTCCAGCAGACATTCCTTCAGATAATCCCGCGTCTCGATGATGTTCCCCCAGGCGGCCCACACGGCGGGGGCGGGCCCGCTGTGGGCAAGGACGTATGCAAACGCCGCCATGTTCTCCCGGTGCAGGAGCCGGTTCATCTCCCGCTCCATGTCCTCCGGCCTGGTGGCCCGCTGGGCGTAGACGTTGAACATGATGAAGCTGTCAAAGCCGTTGTGGGCGGCGATGCGCTCCACGCTCTTGAGCGTCGGGTCCAGGTTCCCCGGCTCCGCCGTGGAGGGGTTGATGCCGATGCAGATCAGGGGCCTGGCCCCCCTGGTGCCCAATATGTACCGGTAATCGGCGTAAAAGTCCGGCACATACAGCCACCGGCCGGTGTCGTATCTGTCCGACCGGCCTGAGCGCTCCAGGGCCTCGTCGAAGGTCAGCAGGGCGATATCCGCCGTAGGCGCCGACGGAATGTGCATGGTATCGCCTCCTCTCGACCTACCATTATAATTGACAGAGGCGGAAAATGGAAGTAAAATCAACAAAATAACGCCAACAGTTTGGGAGGGATGGATTTGACCACGCCCGCGATATTGGCCCCCGCAGGCGGCAAAGAGCAGCTTTTGGCCGCCGTTCGCTGCGGGGCGGACTGCGTGTATCTGGGTCTTTCCTCCTTCAACGCCCGGCGGAGCGCGGCCAATTTCGACGCCGAGGGCCTTGCCGACGCCGTCCGGTACTGCCACGCCCGTGGCGTGGGGGTATACGTGGCCGTGAATACCCTGGTCACCGACGGGGAGATGCCCGCCCTGGAGCAGACGGCGGACGCGGCGGCCCGGTCCGGGGCGGACGGGGTGATACTCCAGGACATGGCCGCCCTGCGGCTGTTCGCGGCCAAATACCCGGCCCTCCACCGGGGGGCCTCCACCCAGACCGCCGTCCACAACGCGGACGGGGCCCGGTTTTTGCAGGACGCGGGCTTTGACAGCTTCGTCCTGGCCCGGGAGCTGACGCTGGAGGAGATGGAAAGGATATGCGCCGCCGTGTCCATCCCGGCGGAGGCCTTCGTCCACGGGGCCCACTGCATGAGCCTGTCCGGGGCCTGCTATCTGTCCGCCATGCTGGGAGGCCGCAGCGGCAACCGGGGCCTGTGCGCCCAGCCCTGCCGCCTGGACTGGCGGTGCGGCGGGTCCGGCCACGTCCTGTCCCTGAAGGACATGAGCCTCATCCGCCACATCAGAGCCCTGGCCGACGCCGGGGTGTCCGCCCTGAAAATAGAGGGCCGGATGAAGCGGCCGGAGTATGTGGCCGCCGCCGTCACCGCCTGCCGCAGCGCCCGGGCGGGGCAGCCCTTCGACGAGGCGGCCCTGGCCGCCGTGTTCTCCCGCAGCGGCTTCACCGACGGCTATCTGACCGGGCGGCGGGACAGGTCCATGTTCGGCTTCCGCACCAAGCAGGACGTGACGGGCGCGGCCCCCGTGCTGGGGGAGCTGGCGGCCCTGTACCGGAAGGAAAATCCCCTGGTGCCCGTGGACATGGTCTTCCGCCTGGACCCCGCCGGGACCCGGCTGACCGTCACCGACGGGCGGAACACCGCCGTGACCTCCGGCCCCGCGCCGGAAGCCGCCCGCACCCGCCCCCTGGACGGGGACCGTGCAAGGGAGAGCCTCTCCAAGACCGGCGGGACACAGTATTATGTCAACTCTTTCGCCGCTGATATCGCCCCCGGCCTGACCGTGAGCGCGGCGGCGCTGAACGGCATGCGCCGACAGGCCCTGGAGGCCCTGGACGGGCTTCGTGCCGCCGTGACAGTGCCGGAGCCCGGCCCCTGGGCCCCGGTCCGGCCCCTCCGGCGCACCCACCCGGACCCCTCCCCCCTGTGGGGGCGGTTCTGCACGCCGGAGCAGATCGCGGACGCCGACGCCCTGGAGCGCGTGATACTCCCCCTGGACGCCGTCACTCCGGCCCTGCTGGCAAGGTATGGGGCCAAGCTCACCGCCCAGCTCCCCGCCCTGCTTTTTCCCCAGGATGAGCCGGACCTGGCCAGGCGGCTGACCGCCCTGGGAGACGCCGGGCTCCGGGAGGTCTGGACGGACAACATCTACGGCGCCGCCCTGGGCGGGCGCCTGGGATTCACGGTCCGAGGCGGCTTCGGGCTGAACATTCTCAACAGCGAGGCCATGGACTTTTTCGCCGAAAAGGGTCTGGCCAGCCTGACCGTCTCCTTTGAGCTGCCCATGGAAAAGCTACGGCGGCTGGAGGGCCCCGTCCCCTGGGGCATAGCCGCCTACGGATATCTGCCTCTGATGCGCTTTCGCGCCTGCCCCCTCCGGGCCCATATCGGCTGCGTCGCCTGCGGCGGCCGGGGAGCGCTCATCGACCGGCGGGGGGTGTCCTTCCCGGTGGAGTGCGGGGGGAAGCGCTATTCCTCCCTGCTCAACAGCGTGCCCCTGCACATCGCCGGGCGGGACGACCCCGGCGACTTCCGGCTTCTGTGGTTCACCCGGGAGAGCCCCCGGCTGTGCGCCCAGGTGACGGAGGACTTCCGGCTTGGCCATCCCCCGGCCGGGCCCCACACCGGCGGGCTGTATTATCGTGAGCTGCCGTGACTTTTTGACAGGGCCGGACGCATAGCATATCCTTATGAACTGGAAAGGAGCGTGACCCCATGGGTCTTTGGGAGCTTTTCATCCTGGCGCTGGGGCTTTCCATGGACGCCTTCGCCGTCAGCATCTGCAAGGGCCTGAGCCTGGGCAGGATACGGGGCAGGCATCTGGCCGTCGCCGGGGCCTGGTTCGGGGGCTTTCAGGCGCTTATGCCCCTGATCGGGTTTTATCTGGGCCGGTTCTTCGCGGACCTCATCACCGCCTACGACCACTGGATCGCCTTTTTCCTGCTGCTGTTCATCGGCGGGAAGATGATCTGGGAGGCCCTGGACCCGAAGGAGGACCGGGTGGACGGGGCCATGGACGCGAAGAGCATGTTCCCCCTGGCCGTGGCCACCAGCATCGACGCTCTGGCGGTGGGCGTCACCTTCGCCTTTTTGGACGTGAACATCCTGCCCGCGGTGCTGTTCATCGGGGTCACCACCTTCCTCTGCTCGGCCCTGGGGGTGAAGGTGGGCAGCATCTTCGGCGCCCGGTACAAAAACAAGGCGGAGCTGTGCGGCGGGCTGGCCCTGGTGCTTATCGGCCTAAAACTGCTGCTGGATGGTCTGGGCGTTTTGTGAGATATGCCGATTTTGCAGTTTTTGTTGTAAACGCCTGCAAAAATATGTATAATTCACTTATTATATCCTACTTATACAAGAAAACTGAGGTGTCAGCATGGACGAGAATGCGAAAAACTTTATTCTGGACTTTGTCGCGGAGGACATCGGCCCCGGAGGCCGGTTCGAGGGGATGCAGGTGCACACCCGGTTCCCCCCGGAGCCCAACGGCTATCTGCACATCGGCCACTGCAAGGCCCTGTGCATCGACTTCGGCACGGCGGAGCGCTTCGGCGGCATCACCAACCTGCGCATGGACGACACCAACCCCGCCAAGGAGGACACCGAGTATGTGGACGCCATCAAGGAGGACATCCACTGGCTGGGCTTCGACTGGGACGACCGGTTCTTCTATGGCAGCGATTACTTTGAAAAGACCTACGAGCTGGCGGAGGGCCTCATCAAAAAGGGCCTTGCCTACGTGTGCGAGCTGACCCCGGAGCAGTTCCGGGAATACCGGGGCGACGTGGGCACCCCCGCCCGGAGCCCCTGGCGGGACCGGCCCGTCGAGGAGAGCCTGGACCTGTTCCACCGGATGCGGGACGGGGAGTTCCCCGAGGGCAAGTACACCCTCCGGGCCAAGATCGACCTGGCCAGCGGCAACTTCAACATGCGGGACCCGGTGCTGTACCGCATCCGGTACATCGAGCACCACCGCCAGGGCACCAAGTGGTGCGTGTTCCCCATGTACGACTTCGCCCACCCCATCCAGGACGCCCTGGAGGGCATCACCCACTCCCTGTGCTCCCTGGAATATGAGGACCACCGGCCGTTGTACGACTGGGTCATCAACAACACCGACGTGCCCTCGAAGCCCCGGCAGATCGAATTCTCCCGCCTGGGCATCGACCACACCGTCATGAGCAAGCGCAAGCTCCGCCGCCTGGTGGAGGAGCGCTACGTCTCCGGCTGGGACGACCCCCGCATGCCCACCCTGTGCGGCCTGCGCCGCCGGGGCTATACCCCCGCCTCCATCCGCACCTTCATCAACCGCATCGGCGTGTCCAAGGTCACCAGCACGGTGGAGTACTCCTTCCTGGAGCAC
>CANRNA010000030.1 GCA_947631805.1 uncultured Oscillospiraceae bacterium
TGCCTGGTGCTGGAGCTGGCCGAGGCATATCTGGCCCCCCGGAGGGAGCACACCGTCTCCGCCGAGGCGCTGCTGGTAGATGCCATGGTCCGGGAGCAGTGCCGGGCCAAGGACGCCATCCGGCTCGTCCTGGCCGGAGAGGCCAACACCTACAGCAAAAACGAGCTCTACGCCGCCAGCCTGCACCTGAAAGAGCTGTTCGGGTGAGGAAAGAGAAAGGTTATCCGCCCACCGGGATACGGTGGGCGGATATTGCTATGTCTGGCTTTACGGCGATATGCGGTCGCGGGGGTCAGATGGCGGCGATGTTGTGGCGGCCGATGTCGGCCAGGGTGGGGGTGCCGCACATGGTCATGGTGTCCTTCAGCTCGCTTGTCATCTTGTCCAGATAGGCCTTCAGGCCCTCGGCCCCGGCGGCGTACACGAAGGGCACCACCGGACGGCCCAGCAGCACCGCGTCCGCGCCCAGGGCCAGGGCCCGGAAGATGTCCACGCCGGAGCGGATGCCGCCGTCCACCAGCACGGGGATACGGTGCGCCACCGCGTCGGCAATGGCCGGGAGCACCTCCGCCGTGGCGGGCACACCGCCCAGGACGCGGCCTCCGTGGTTGGACACCACGATGGCGGCGGCCCCGGCCTCGATGGCCTTCTCGGCGGCGCGGGGGGTCATGATGCCCTTGACGATGAAGGGCATTTTGGCATAGGAGACTATCTCCCGCAGTTCCTCAACGGACTTGCTGCCCGCGTTGGGGTTCATGGCCTTCAGGAAGGGGAGCCCGGCCCCGTCCACGTCCATGGCGGCGGCAAAGATGCCAGCGGCGTTGAGGATGTCCAGCTTTTCAAACACGGCCTCCTTGTTCCAGGGCTTGATGGTGGGGATGCCGATGCCCTGGACCTTCTCCATGTCCCGGACGGAGCTCTTCATGATCTCCGGGTCAACGCCGTCCCCGGTGAAGGCGGCGATGCCGTACTCGGCGCAGCCGGGCACCAGGACGCTGTTGTAGGAAAAGTCGTCGTACTTGTCCCCGTAGTGGAGCTTCAACGCGCCCAGAGGGGCGATGAAGATGGGGGCCTTGAAATCCCAGCCGAACAGCCGGAAGGAGATGTCCGGCGTCCTGTTCTCGCACAGGGTGTCCATGTTGATGCAGATCTCCTGCCACTTGGCATAGTTGCGGGCGGCGGCGTTGCCGGGGCCCTTGCTGCCCGGACCGGGCATGGCGTTGGCGCAGGCCAGGCCGTTGCAGACGGGGCAGGCCTTGCAGTAGGGGCCCACCTGGCCCCGTGCGGCGGTAAGTATTTCGTCGTAAGTCATGGGAATGTCCTCCGATGATACAATGTATTTCTTTCTTTATTATACCGTTCACGGCATAAATGTCAATGAAAAAGCCCGCGCCCTTGTCGAGTTTTACAAAAAACGCGGCGGGAGGCGGAGGGATATAGGCGGAATTGATGATTTTGAAAGAATCAAAACAAAAAAATTCATTTTTCCCTTGAAATGTCGAAGGAAGGCGGTTATAATGAGCTCATCACGAAATTCGCAAAACCAAAAAATGCAAATAACCATCAAGGAGGACACAATCATGAAAAAGACTCTCAAGACTTTGGCCCTGATCATGGCACTGGTCATGGCGTTTAGCTGCTTCGGCGTGACGGCTTTCGCCGCTGGCGGCAGCCTGGCCATGGGCACCGGCGGTGAGTCCGGCACCTATTACGCCTACAGCGGCGTGCTGGCCACGTACCTGAAGCAGGAGACCGGCGTGGACATCACCGTCAACGCCACCGGCGGCTCCGCTGCCGACATCACCGGCATCGACCAGGGTCTGTACGACCTGGCCACCGTCCAGTCCGACGTGATGACCTATGCCTACAACGGCACCAACTCCTATGAGGAGACCGGCGCTGTCACCAGCTTCGTCACCCTGGGCGCTCTGTACGCCGAGACCGTGCAGCTGGTCACCTGCGACCCCGAGATCAAGTCCGTTGAGGACCTGAAGGGCAAGGACGTGTGCGTGGGCGACGCCGGTTCCGGCACGGTCTACAACACCATCGACATCCTGGCCGCCTATGACATGACCATGGACGACATCAACCCCATCTATCAGAGCTTCGGTGATTCCACCGAGAGCCTGAAGGACGGCAAGATCGATGCCGCCTTCCTGTGCGCCGGCGCTCCCACCCCCGCCATCACCGACCTGGCCTCCAGCAACGACGTATATCTGGTCTCCATCGACGAGGAGCACATGGCTAAGCTGCTGGATGCCTGCCCCTGGTATGCTTCCTACACCATCCCTGCCGGTACCTACAAGGGCTTTGACGAGGAGGTCACCACCATCACCGTGAAGGCCACCATGATCTGCAAGGCCGACCTGGATGAGGACACCGCCTACACCATCGTGTCCACCATCTTCAACCCCGACAACAAGGACGCCATCACCGAGCTGCACGCCAAGGGCGCCGAGCTTGATCCGGTCTTTGCCACCGACGGCATCGCCGTTCCCTTCCATCCCGGCGCGGCCAAGTTCTTCGCCGAGAATGGCATCGAGGTCGAAGTGGCCGAGTAACTCTACCCTGTAAAAATGAAGCGAATGCCGCGGCGGGCCTGCCCGCCGCGGCACCCATGAAATAAGACCCGTTCGCGGGACAGATGGCCGCGCACCGCATGATATGGCGCGCAGCCATGTATCCCGCACAAGAAAGGAGAGCTCTATGGCAGAGGAGAAGAAGACCGTGATCCCCGCCGCCCCGGAAGAGCCTGTTTTCGACCAGGCCGCCGTGGACGAGGTCATGAAGAAGTATGACCGGGAGTCCAACACCCGTGTCTGGGAGGGCTGGCAGAAGTGGGCCGTGAGCATCGTGCTGGCGGCGTTCTCCCTGTTCTCCATTTATGTGACGCTGTTCGCCACCTGGCTGGACCTGATCCGCTACCCCTCCTTCCTGGGGTGCATCATCGTCATCGGCTACCTGACCTTCCCCGTCAAAAAAGGCGTGCAGAAGGTCAACCACATGCCTTGGTACGACTGGATCATCATGGTCCTGGGCGCGGCGGCGTTCTTCTACGTGGTGGTCCACGCCAAGGACCTGACCATCCGGCTGGGCACCATGAACATCAAGACCTACGAGATCGTCATCGGCGTCGTGGGCGTGCTGGCGCTGGTGGAGCTGTGCCGCCGGAGCGTGGGTCTGCCCATCCTGTGCGTGGCGGGGGCGTTTTTCATCTATGCGCTGTATTACTACTGGTTTGGCCGGGGCCTGGGTCCGGGCCGGGCGATCCGGCAGATCACCATCGGCCTGTTCTACCAGACCACCGGCGTGCTCACCACGCCCATCCAGGTCTGCGCCAAGTTCATCGTGGTGTTCATCATCTTCGGCGCGTTCCTGGAGCGCACCGGCATCAGCGACTTCTTCATAAACCTGGCCAACTGCGCGGCGGGCTCCTCCTCCGGCGGCCCGGCCAAGGTGGCGGTCATATCCTCCGCCCTGTGCGGCATGGTGTCCGGCTCCTCCGTGGGCAACACCGTGACCACCGGCTCCGTGACCATCCCCATGATGAAGAAGACCGGCTACAAGCCCGAGTTTGCCGGGGCCGTGGAGGCGGCCGCCTCCACCGGCGGGCAGATCATGCCCCCCATCATGGGCGCGGCGGCCTTCCTCATGGCGGAGTATGTGGGCGTGCCCTATTCCAACATCATCGTCCGGGCCATCCTCCCGGCGGTGCTGTACTTCCTGGGTATCTTCATCTGCGTCCACCTGGAGGCCCGGAAGCTGGGCCTGAAGGGCATCCCCCGTTCCGAGCTGCCCAAGTTCATGAAGCTCCTGCCCAAGATCTATCTGCTGCTGCCCCTGGTGATACTGGTGTATCTGGTGTCCAGCGGCACCCGCACCATGGCCTTCTCCGCCGCCGTGTCCATCGTGGCGGCCATCGTGGTGAGCCTGTTCGACAAGGCCCACCGCATGACGCCCCTGGGCATCTTCGACGCCCTGGCGGCGGGAGCCAAGAGCTGCATCACCGTGGCCGCGGCCTGCGGCATGGCCGGCGTCATCTCCGGCTGCATCAACCTGACGGGCCTGGCCTCCAAGCTCATCACCGCCATCGTGTCCATCTCCGGCGGCCGCGTCATCATCGCGCTGTTTTTGACCATGCTGTGTTGCATCGTGCTGGGCATGGGCGTGCCCACCACGGCCAACTACTGCATCATGGCCTCCACCTGCGCCCCCATCCTCATCCAGATGGGCATTCCCCAGATGGCGGCCCACTTCTTCGTGTTCTATTTCGGCATCGTGGCGGACATCACCCCGCCGGTGGCCCTGGCGGCCTACGCGGGCTCCGCCATTGCCAAGGCGCCGCCTATGAAGACGGCCTTCAACGCCACAAAGCTGGCCATCGCCGCCTTCGTGGTGCCGTACATCTTCGCCCTGAACCCCTCCATGCTTCTCATCGACACCACCGTTCTGGAGGTGGTCCAGGTGGTCATCACCTCCATCCTGGGCATCCTGGCCCTGGGCGTGGGCCTGGAGGGCTACATGAAGGGCGACGTGCCCTGGCCGCTGCGCATCGTGGCCCTGGCGGCGGGCCTGTTCCTCATCTATCCGGGCACCGTCAGCGACGTGGTGGGCCTGGTCGTGGTGGTGGGCATCTTCCTGTTCCAGAGCATCGTCAACAAGAAGGCCTCCGCCCCCGCGTGAGGGCGAGCAAAGACGGACCGCCGGGAGGACAAGGGTTTTCCCGGCGGCTTTTCATGACCGGGCCGCGGCGGGTTGCCAAGCGGCCCGGAATGTGGTAAACTGCGAGAGCGAAAGATCATTTGAGAGAGGTCCGTTTTGGCACACAATCAGCTTCTCAGACAAAAGGTATTTGAATCGGTGGCGGCGGTGCTCCCCATCACCGCCATCGTGCTGGTCATCAGCATCACCGTTGCCCCGCTGTCGGCGGGGACGCTGGTGCTGTTTTTGTTTGGGGCGGTGATGGTGATATTCGGCATGGGCGTGTTCACCATGGGCGCGGAAATGGCGATGATGCCCATGGGGGAGGGCATAGGCGTGCAGATGAACCGGGCCCGCCGCATCGCCGTGCCCCTGATCGCCTGCCTGGTGCTGGGGGTGCTCATCACCCTGGCGGAGCCGGATCTGACGGTCCTGGCGGGGCAGATGCCCGCCGTGCCCGACAGGGTGCTGATGTTCACCGTGGCGGCGGGGGTGGGGCTGTTTTTGGCCCTGGCGGAGCTGCGCATGCTGCTGCGGGTGCCCCTCTCCTGGGCGCTGGTGGTGTTTTACGCCCTGGCATTTTTGCTGGCGGCCCTGGGGCCGACGGATTTCATCCCCGCCGCCTTCGACGCGGGGGGCGTCACCACGGGGCCCATCACCGTGCCGTTCATCATGGCTATGGGCGTGGGCATGGCCTCCGTCCGAAGCGACAGGAACTCCAGCAGCGACAACTTCGGCCTGGTGGCCATGTGCAGCGTGGGGCCCATCCTGGCCATGCTGCTGCTCGGCATCTTCTATCCCGCCTCCGGCACGGCCTATAGCCCGGCGGTCCTGCGGGAGGCGGCTACCACCCAGCAGGCGGCGCTCTTTTTCATGGCCGCGCTGCCGGAATACCTCCGGGAGGTGTCGGTGGCGCTGCTGCCCATCGTGGCGCTGTGCGCCCTGTTCCAGCTCATCTGCCGCCGGTTCACCCGTCACCAGCTGCTGCGGATGGCCGCCGGGTTCGTGTACGCCTTTTTCGGGCTGGTGCTGTTTCTCACCGGGGTGAACGTGGGGTTCATGCCGGTGGGCCAGCTTTTGGGCGCGGCCATGGGCCAGGGGGCCCACGTGTGGCTGCTGGTGCCTGTGGGGATGGTCATGGGCTATTTCATCGTCCGGGCGGAGCCCGCCGTGGCGGTGCTGACGCGCCAGGTGGAGGAGATAACCAGCGGGTCCATCACCCGCAGGGCCATCCGCAACAGCCTGTCTCTGGGTATCGCCCTGGGGGTGGGGCTGAGCATGGCCCGGATACTGACGGGCATTTCCGTGCTGTGGATACTCATCCCCGGCTACGCCCTGAGCCTGGTCATGACCTTCTTCGTGCCCCAGATATTCACCGGTATCGCCTTCGACTCCGGCGGCGTGGCCAGCGGGCCCATGACCACCACGTTTTTGCTGCCTCTGGCCATGGGAGCCTGCCAGGCCGTGGGAGGAAATGTTTTGCGGGACGCCTTCGGCATGGTGGCAGTGGTGGCGATGATGCCCCTGGTGACCATTCAGGGCCTGGGGCTGGTCAACGGCCTGCGGCGGTATCTGGACAAAAAGCGGCTGGACCAGCTCCCCAGCGAGCTGGAGGACACCATCGTCTATTTCGAGGTTTGACAGGACAGGAGGGACGCGGCGATGCCGGAGAGCGCAAAACTCATCGTCACCATCGTGGAGCGGGGCCAGGGCCCGTCGGTGCAGCGGCTGTACAGTGGCCGCCAGGCCGCCTGGCACTATTACATGCTGGGCCGGGGCACCGCCTCGTCCGAGCTGCTGGATGTGCTGGGCCTGGGGAGCACGGAGCGGGATGTGCTCATCACCCTGGCGTCGAAAAGCGTGGCACGGCGGCTGATGCGGCTTTTGAAGGAGGACAGGCCGGAGGGGCTGGAGGCCAAGGGACTGGCCTTCGACATAGCCCTGACGGGACTGAACAATATCGTGGCCACGGCGCTGGAGCGCCAGGGCCAGCGGGGAGAGAACGGAGGAGCGCCCATGGAGCGGGAGGACAAAAACAGCCTTATCATGCTGATGGTCAATCAGGGCTACACAGATGAGGTGATGAACACCGCCCGGGAGGCCGGGGCCCGGGGCGGCACGGTCCTGCGGGCCCGGCACGCGGCGGACGGGGATGTGGCCCGGTTTTACGGCATTTCCGTCCAGGAGGAAAAGGAGATACTGCTCATCGTGGCCGCCGGGGACACCCGGGGGGCCATCATGGAGACGGTGAACAAAAAGCACGGCCTGCGCACCCCCGCCGGGGCGGTGATACTGTCCGTGCCGCTGGACCACGTGGTCCGGCTGTGAGCTCCCGTCACGAAAAGACCGCCGCGCTGCGCCGGAAAACCGGTGAGCGGGCGGTCTTTTTGTATTCTATGGCTCAGGACGCGACAGACCAAAATGGGCCGCCAGACGATCGCACACCGCCTCCCGGGTGTCCGCGTCGTTGTTTTCCCTCACAATGGTGAAAAAGCCGCTGTTGGCAAACTCCTCATAGTGCTGGCGGCTGTTTATCCGGGCCAGGCCCTCCCGGTAGTTTTTCATCACGGCGTCGGCGTCCTCGCAGCCCTGTATCACCTGGAGGAGGAACTGCTTGTCGGGGTCGCTCCTGTCGAAAAACCGCTCAACGCTCATGCTCTGCTCCGCCAACATGACCGCCACGTGGCCGTAGTCGGATATCTCGTGGAGAAGGGGGAGGGGGATGCTGGTATCGACGATGACCTTCCCTTTGCCGGACAGGGAGATGAGCTGGGCTACCTCGAAGCCCGCTACCTCCCGGGCGGAGGCATATATCCAGCGCTCATACTCCTCCGGGCTTCTTCTGACGAAGTCCTCCCAGCTCTTCATCCGGCTGAAATAGCACAGATCCGGCTGGAGGTCAGGCCGCGCCACCGCTCGGGAGACCGGCAGGTGATAGTTCTCGCCGCACATCGTCATCCCATAGCGCTCCGCGAGCATTTTGACCATGGTGGATTTCCCGGCGTAGGCGGTCCCGGTGATGAAGTATGTGTCGCGCAGATAGTATTTTAAGATGTTGGACTCTATGTTCATGTCCGTGTCACGCTCCTTTGGGGCTGTTGGGGTTTGGGGGGTTACTTTGCGGCTATTATAGCATGGATGAAAAGCGAAATCCACCGGGCGGGGGCTTTGCGCGCTGTAAGGAAATCGTAAGGTATTCGGCAGAAGTCTTCAAGACAAGAGGCGGGGAAGTGTGGTATACTCTCCGGGGAAGGGGGCGGCGGCCATGAACGAGAGGATATTGGTGGTGGACGACGAGCGGGAGATCGCGGAGCTGGTGGGCTTGTATCTGAAAAACGAGGGCTACCGGGTGCTCACCGCCTACGACGGGGCCCGGGCGCTGGACATAGTGGAGCGGGAGGAGCTGTCCCTGGCGGTGCTGGACGTGATGCTGCCGGACATAGACGGGTTCACCCTCTGCCAGAGGATACGGGAGAGGCACCTGTTCCCCATCGTGATGCTCACCGCACGGGTGGAGGACATGGACAAGATAACCGGCCTGACCCTGGGGGCGGACGACTATGTGACCAAGCCCTTCAACCCCTTGGAGCTGATAGCACGGGTGAAGACCCAGCTGCGGCGGTATACCCGCTACAATATCTCCCAGCCCCAGGAGGCGGAGGAGCTGGACATCCGGGGGCTGCACATATCCAAAAGCGGCCACCGGTGCACCGTCAACGGACGGGAGGTGTCCCTCACGCCCACGGAGTTTTCCATTTTGTGGTACCTATGCGCCAGACAGGGGCAGGTTGCCTCGTCGGAGGAGCTGTTCGAGGCGGTGTGGAACGAGAAGAGCTTCGAGGCAAACAACACCGTCATGACCCATATCGCCCGGCTGCGGGAAAAGCTCCATGAGCCCGCCCGGAAGCCCAAGTATATCAAGACCGTGTGGGGGGTGGGCTACGTTGTGGAATAAAAAGGGCGGGAAAAAGACCACCTATCGGAACAGGCTGACGCTGCGGCTCATAGGGCTGTTTTTGGTGTACCTGGCCGGGCTGACGGCGCTGACGGTATTTGCCCGCACGGCGTGGCGGGTGCTGTCTGCCGTGGCGGGCTATTACGGAGGGCGGGGCAGCTTTTTCAACTTCCTGACCCTGCTCATGACGTCGCTGCAGACGTGGGCGGGCTCCAAGGGCCTGACCGCGATGTTCTTCCTGGCGGGGATGATGGTGATACTGCTGCTGGTGCTCCGCAAGGCCACCCGATACGCCGACGAGCTGGTGGCGGCGGCCGCCTCCCTGGCGGAGCCGGGAGAGGAGCCCATCAAGCTGTCCGGGGAACTGAAGGAGGCGGAGAACGAGCTGAACCTGGCAAGGGAGCGGAGCCTGCGCAGCGCCATGCTGGCCAAGGAGGCGGAGCAGCGGAAAAACGACCTGGTGGTGTATCTGGCCCACGACCTGAAAACGCCTCTGACCTCCGTCATCGGGTATCTGACGCTCTTGAAGGACGAGCCGGACCTGCCCCCGGCCCAGCGGGCCCGCTATACGGGCATAGCCCTGGACAAGGCGGAGCGGCTGGAGGGCCTTATCAACGAGTTTTTCGACATCACCCGGTTCAACCTCACCACCCTGACATTGGAAAAGGAGCGGGTGAATCTGTCGCGGATGCTGGAGCAGGTCGCAAGCGAGTTCGACCCCATCTTAAAAGAGAAGTCCCTGGTGTGGAAGACGGACATCGCCCCCGGTGTGGAGGCGGTGTGCGACCCGGACAAGCTGGCCAGGGTGTTCGACAACCTGCTGCGAAACGCGGTCAACTACAGCTACCCGGACACGGAGGTGTTCCTCTCCCTCCGGCGGGAGGGGGACAGGGCCGTTGTCCGGACGCAAAACCACGGCCGGACCATCCCGCCGGAAAAGCTGGACCGCCTGTTCGAGCAGTTCTTCCGGCTGGACACCTCCCGGGGCACCGCCACCGGCGGGGCGGGGCTGGGTCTGGCCATCGCAAAGGAGATCGTCCAGGCCCACGGGGGCGTCATCCAGGCCGAGAGCGCGGATGAGGTGATCGCCTTCACCGTGACGCTGCCCCTGTGAGAAATTCGTAAGATATCCGGAAAATATCCGCAAGAGGACCGAAAGGTCCCGGAAAAACAAAATACGCCTCGCTTTTGTATCATGGAGATACGAAAGCGAGGTGCTTTTTTATGAGGCGAAAACGGGTGACGGAGGTGCTGCCGTTCCTGCTGCCCCTGCGGCGGTGGCAGAGAAAGCGCTGGTATTACCGGCGCATGGCCCGGGACGGGAACCGGTACGCCGGGACCGTGGGGGAGGGTGAGCTGCCGGTGGAGCTGTTCCGGTCCGCCTGCCCCATGATAAACGCCGACACGGGCTTTGACATCCGGTACCAGGAGAACAAGGTCTTTAATCTGAAGCTGGCGGCCAGGCGCCTGGACGGGCTGCTCATCCGGCCGGGAGAGGTGTTCTCCTTCTGGGACAGGGTCCGGTACGCGGACCGGGACACCCCCTATCGGGAGGGGCTGGCGGAGGTGAACGGCAGGCTCACCACCCAATACGGGGGCGGGCTGTGCATGCTGTCGAACCTGCTGTTCTGGCTCATCCTCCACACCCCCATGACCGTGGTGGAGCGGTGGGGCCACGATGTGAAGGACTTCCCCGAGCCGGACAGCGACGCGGTGTCCGGTACGGACGCCACCGTAGCGGAGGGGTGGCTGGACCTGAAGGCGCGAAACGACACAGGAATGGTCTTTCAGGTGCGCATAGGTTTTGAGGACGGGAACATCACGGGCCGGGTCCTGGCGGACAGAGACGAGGGGCTCCGATACGGCGTGATTGCCCGGAATTTGCGCTATACCAGGCGGGAGGACGGGATATACGAGACCGTCACGGTGTGCCGGACCATCCGGCGGGCGTCGGACGGCCAGCAGACAGAGGAAAGGCCCCTCTACCGCAACCGGTGCCGCATCGGGTACGCGCTGCCGGAGGGGACGGAGATAACGGAAGGGAGAGAAGAGACATGAAAAAGGTATTGCTGCTGTTTGGAGGCTGCTCCGGCGAGCACCGGGTGTCCCTGGCGTCGGCGGCGGGGGTGCTGGAGGCGATGGAGGGCCAGTTCGAGCCGATGACCGTGGGCATCACACGGGAGGGACGGTGGTATCACTGCGCCGCCGGGCCCGAGGCCATCCGGACGGGGGCCTGGCTGGACGGGTCCTGCGCCCCGGCGGTCCTGTCCCCGGACCGGGGGGACAAGTCCCTGCTGGTGTTTCGGGCCGGTGGCGTGGGGCGCATTGCCGTGGACTGCGTGTTCCCGGTGCTCCACGGGCGGGACGGCGAGGACGGCACGGTGCAAGGATTATGTCAACTCGCGGGCCTGCCGGTGGCGGGCTGCGGGGTGCTGGCCTCGGCGTTGTGCATGGACAAGGTCCGGGCCCACAAGCTGGTGGAGGCGGCGGGGATACCGGTCCCCCGGTCCTTCACCGTGGGGCGGGACTACGACCGGGAGGCGGTCCTCCGCGGGGGCGAGGAGCTGGCCTGGCCGGTGTTCGTCAAGCCGGTCCGGTCCGGGTCCTCTCTCGGGGTGAGCAGAGCGGATGGGCGGGAGGCGCTCCTGCCCGCCATAGAGGAGGCCCTTCGCTTTGACCGTGAGGCCGTGGTGGAGCAGACCGTGCCCGGCTTCGAGGTGGGGTGCGCCGTCATGGGCAACGACCGGCTCATCACCGGGGAGCTGGACGAGGTGGAGCTGGCGGGAGGGTTTTTCGACTACCGGGAGAAATATGACCTGACGACGGCCCGCCTCCACGTGCCCGCCCGTATCCCGGCGGCGCAGGCGGCGGAGATAAAGTGGACGGCCCGGACCATCTACCGGGTCCTGGGCTGCCGGGGCTTTGCACGTGTGGACATGTTCCTCACCCCGGAAGGGCAGGTGGTATTCAACGAGGTCAATACCATCCCCGGCTTCACAGTCCACAGCCGCTTTCCGGCCATGATGGCCGCGGCGGGCATGGATATGCGGTCGGTGGTGGCCCTGGCGGTGGCGCTGGCCGGGGAGGGGGAGCCATGAGCGCCGGGGCGTGGCTGCGGGACGTGTATTACGGCCGGAGCACAGGGCTTTTCTGGCGGCTGTTCGCCTGGCGGGAGCGGGCGAGAAGGCCCCTGGTCCGCCGGGCACTGACCTTTTTCGTCAACCGGTCCGCCCACGCCCACGGGGGCTATGTGGGCCCTGGGGCGGTCATGGGGGGAAGGCCCTCCCTGCCCCACGGGCTGCGGGGGGTGTATATCTCCCGGTACGCATCCATCGGGCCGGGGTGCCGGATATACCAGAACGTCACGGTGGGGGAGGTGGACGGCCAGGCCCCACAGATCGGGGCGAACTGCCTCATCGGGGCGGGAGCCGTGGTGATAGGCCCCATCCGGGTGGGGGACAATGTGCGCATCGGGGCCGGGGCCGTGGTATGCCGGGATGTGCCGGACAACTGCACGGTGGTGGCCCAGCCGCCCCGTGTCCTTGTCCGGGGGGAGGGGCCATGCTGACCGGCGGAGACCGGGGCCGGGCCTGGATAGAGCTGGACCGGGCGGCCCTGGAGAACAACGTGAAGGTCCTGAGAGATCTCCTGCCGCCGGGGTGCGGGCTCATGCCTGCGGTAAAGGCAGATGCTTACGGCCACGGGGCGGCCCTGGTGGCCGGGGCGCTCCGGGAGATGGGGATAGAGGACTTCTGCACGGCCACGGCGGCGGAGGGCGTCGCGCTCCGGC
>CANRNA010000031.1 GCA_947631805.1 uncultured Oscillospiraceae bacterium
CAAGGACCGCCGTGGGGGACTTTTCCGGGGCAATTTTTGGATAAACGGGGCCAAAGCGCGGTTTTCGATTGCATCGGGCGGAAAATCTGTTATACTGTATACTGGATTGATGGACAATACTGCCCTGGAGGGAAAAGAATGAAACACGCGAAAGCCCTGTGTCTGGCTCTGGCGGCGTTTCTGCTGGTCCTGTGCGCGGCATGCGACAGCCGCACGCTCATGTCGGACCTGGAGGAAGTGCTGGAGGAGATGGACCTGGAGAGCATGCTGGACGAGGCCCTGTCCGCCCAGCAGGACCCCGCTTTGCAGCAGGACCGGGACCTGTCGGAGACCGGTCCGGCGGAGGAGGCCCGTGCCGTATCGGCCCTGTGGTCGGAGGCGGGCGTATATACGGACGGGAGCGGCAGCGTCCTGACCGTGAGGGAGGACGGCACGTGCACCTATACGGCGGACGTGGTCATTCCCCAGAACGGCCGGGAGAAGACCTATTCCGTCACGTTCCACGGCACGGTGGAGGACGGGGCGTTCACCTTCACCAAGGTGACCTATTACGGCATGGACATCACGGCCCTGGCCGCCCAGGCGGGCTATGACGACGCCTCCCCCTGGGAGGAGGCGGCCGCGGAACTCTATGCCCGCTGAGGGCGGGCATCGGACAGGAGAGGGAGAGACTATGATCTATCACAGGCAATTTGCCGCCACGCCGGAAATGCTCCGGACCATGGACATGTACTGGCGGGCATCCAACTATCTGGCCGCCGGACAGCTGTATCTGCTGGAGGACCCGCTTTTGAAAAAGCCGCTCACGGAGGCCAGCTTCAAGCGGAAGATCGTGGGCCACTGGGGAACGGTCCCCGGCCAGAACTTCATCTATACCCACTTGAACCGGGTCATACGGGCCTATGACCTGAACATGATCTATCTGTCCGGGCCGGGCCATGGGGGCAACGCCATGGTGGCCCAGGACTGGCTGGACGGCAGCTACACGGAGGTATACCCGGACATCACCCGGGACGAGGCCGGGATGGAGAAGCTGTTCAAGCGGTTCTCCTTTCCGGGGGGCATCCCCTCCCACGTGGCCCCGGAGACGCCGGGCTCCATCCATGAGGGCGGCGAGCTGGGCTATTCCCTGGCCCACGCCTTCGGCGCGGTGAGCGACAACCCCACCCTTATCGCCGCCTGCGTGGTGGGCGACGGGGAGGCGGAAACCGGCCCCCTCGCCACCTGCTGGCACCTGAACAAGTTCACCGACCCCCGAACGGACGGGGCGGTGCTGCCTATTCTCCATCTGAACGGCTATAAGATAGCCAATCCCACCATCCTGGCCCGCATCCCCCGTGAGGAGCTGAAAAAGTTCTTCGAGGGCTGCGGCTGGACGCCCCTGTTCGTGGAGGGGGACGACCCGGAGAAGATGCACGTGCTCATGGCCAAGGCCCTGGACACGGCCATCCGGCGGATACTGACCATCCAGGAGAACGCCAGGGAGCGGGGCGACGCCAGCCGGGTCCACTGGCCCATGATCGTGCTGCGCACTCCCAAGGGCTGGACCGGGCCCAAGGTGGTGGACGGGGCCCGTGTGGAGGGCTCTTACCGGGCCCACCAGGTGCCTGTGTCCGCCGACAGCGAGGAGCACCGCAAACTCATAGAGCAGTGGCTGCGCTCCTACAGGCCGGAGGAGCTTTTCGACGAAAACGGCGTGCCCGTGCAGGCGCTGCTGGACCTGCCCCCCAGGGGGAACGCCCGGATGGGAGCCAACCCCAACGCCAACGGCGGGCTGCTGCTGCGGGACCTGCGGCTGCCCGACTTCCGGGACTACGGCGTGGACCTGCCCGCCCCCGGCGCGGTGGAGAGCGAGGACACCCGCCGCCTGGGCGAGTTCGTGCGGGATATTTACGCCATGAACCGGGAGAGCCGGAATTTCCGGGTGTTTGGCCCGGACGAGACCATGTCCAACCGGCTGAACGCCGTGTTCGAGGAGGCGGGCCGGGACTGGAACGGCCAGGTGCTGGAGGACGACGAATTTCTGTCCCCCGACGGCCGGGTCATGGATTCCATGCTCTCCGAGCACGTGTGCGAGGGTATGCTGGAGGGCTATCTGCTCACGGGGCGGCACGGCTTTTTCAACTCCTACGAGGCGTTCATCCGCATCGTGGACAGCATGGTCAGCCAGCACGCCAAGTGGCTGAAGGTGTGCCACCAGCTCCCCTGGCGGCAGAAGATCGCCAGCCTGAACTATCTGCTGGCCTCCAACGTCTGGCAGCAGGACCACAACGGCTTCACCCACCAGGACCCGGGCTTTTTGGACCACGTGGCCAACAAGAAGGCGGACGTGGTGCGGCTGTATCTGCCCCCCGACGCCAACTGTCTGCTGAGCGTGTTCGACCACTGCATCCGCAGCCGGGACTATGTGAACGTGATCGTGGCCAGCAAGCACCCCCGGCCCCAGTGGCTGACCATGGAGCAGGCGGTCAAGCACTGCACCGAGGGCATAGGCATCTGGCAGTGGGCGTCCACCGACGCCTGGCAGGAGCCGGACCTTATCATGGCCTGCTGCGGCGACACCCCCACGCTGGAGACATTGGCCGCCGTGACCATTTTGCGGGAGGCGTTCCCGGAGCTGAAAATACGGGTCATCAACGTGGTGGACCTGATGCGCCTGCAGTCGGACAGCCAGCATCCCCACGGCCTTCCCGATAGGGATTATGACATGCTCTTCACAGTGGACAAGCCCATCGTGTTTGCCTTCCACGGCTATCCCAGCCTGATACACGAGCTGACCTACCGGCGGCGGAACAAGAACCTCCACGTCCGGGGATATATCGAGGAGGGCACCATCACCACGCCCTTCGACATGCGGGTGCTGAACAACATCGACCGGTTCCACCTGGTGCTGACCGCCCTGCAGAACCTGGACTGCCTGGGGGACAGGAGCGCTTTCCTGGCCCAGCAGATGAAGGACAAGCTGGTGGAGCACCGGCAGTATATCAATAAGTACGGCGTGGACATGCCGGAGATATCCCAGTGGAAGTGGACGCCCCCAAAGAAAGGCTGACGGCAAGTGGCAAATTGGTTGGAAGTGAGCGTCCCCGCCCACGGGGACCCGGAGACATTGTGCGAGCAGCTGGCCGCCATGGGGCTGGAGGGCTTCGTCATCGAGGACGAGCGGGACTTCAAGACGTTTTTGGAGGACAACACCCAGTACTGGGACTTCGTGGACGAGGCGCTGGAGAAGTCTTTGGCCGGGGCCAGCCGGGTGAAGTTCTGGCTGTCCGACTCGGACGAGAGTCGGGCCATCGTCGCCCAGCTGTATGAAAAGGGCTTCCAGCCCGTCAGCCGCCCTGTGGCGGACGCGGACTGGGAGAACAACTGGCGGGATTATTACCAGCCGGTGGAGGCGGGGGAAAAGCTCGTCATCGTCCCGGAGTGGAGGGACTATGACGGGGACAGGACCCCGGTGAAGCTGGATCCGGGCCTGCTGTTCGGCACCGGGGACCACCCCACCACCAGGATGTGCCTGGGGGCGGTGGAGCGGTTTGCCGGGCCAGGGAAGCGGGTGCTGGACCTGGGCTGCGGCAGCGGCATTTTGGGCATCGCGGCGGCGGTGCTGGGGGCCGGACCCATCGCGGCGGCGGACGTGGATGAAAAGGCCCCGGACATCGTCCGGGACAACGCCAAACTCAACGGGGTGGAAGACGCCTTTACCGTCTATGTGGGCGACGTGATCGCCTCCGGTTCCCTCCGCGCCCGGCTGGGGGGCGGGTACGATCTGGTGCTTGCCAACATCGTGGCGGACGTGATCATCCCCCTGGCACAGTATGTGCCGTCCTTTTTGGGCCCGGAGGGCGTGTTCGTCTGCTCCGGCATCATCAACGGCCGGGAGGAGGACGTGGCCGCCGCTCTGGAGGCGGCCGGTCTGACCGTGGCGGAGCGCCACCGGCTGGAGGAGTGGCACTGCATGGTGTGCAAATCGAAATGAATACCCCTGCCGCCCGGCTTTTCTCCGGGCGGCGGGTTTTTGTCCCAATAGAGGTTGACAGGGTACGGGGGACTCACTATAATTTTATGAGAGGGAAATAATGGCCGGTGGCCAAGGGAGGTAAGAGCATGGGGTTTGGACGAAAAGCCCGTTCCGCCGCGGTGTTTCTGGCGGCGCTGGCCCTCTGTATAGGCCTGGGGCTCGTGAGCGGTCAGACGGCCCTGGCCGCGGGGACGGCCGAGCTGCCCCGCCTGGACGTCTGGCTGGGGGAGTGCGAGGACTACACCCTGGGCATCGTGCAGATGGGCGGAGAGCAGGGGGATTTCCTCTGCGCCCAGGCCACCGTTGACATGGACAGCATCGACCGGGCCCTGGGGTACATAGAGCTGCTGACGGACCCCCGGTTCCAGCTGAAGACCCTGGAGATGGACGAGCTGGTCTATGAGTCGGGGAGCAGGCCCATCATGGGGGCGTTTGACTACACCGGCCGGGCGGAGCCGGGCGCCGTGGCGGCGGGCAGTGGCTTTTACGAGGACGGGGCGTCGGTGATGGCCGCCGTCTATCCCGGCCGGGACACGGCGTCGGTGGTGGTGCTGTGCGGCAGCGGGTTTGCGTTCGTGGAGGACTGGGAGACCCCCAAACCGGCCTATCTGCCCGCCCTGGACGCCTACTTCGACGGGGTGAACTGCGTCAGCGGAGAGATGGAGGACGGGAGCTACTGCGCGGTGGATATGCCCCAGGACAGCGCCGGGGCGGCCTTTGACTACCTGTTTCTGCTGACGGAGGAGCGCTTCGGTCTGGAGATGACCGGATTCGATATGTACGCGGTGGAGGAGGGACGGGACAAGTCCTGTCTCGCCGCCACCTTTGACGCACGGGGCGACGTGGGCACCGTGCAGTCCCGCTTCGGCGGGGAGGGGGCCGTGTGCGTGCTGATATGGCCCAACGAGGAGGAGGGCACTGTCACCCTCACGGTCCAGTACGCCGAGGGCATCGAGCCCGCCGACGAGGGAGACCGGTGCTATCCGGCGTTTTTACAGAGCATCCGGCAGGGCCTGACCGGGATGAGCTTTGACGCCTCCACCGCCTATCTGCCCAGCCCCGACGCCTGGTTCAGCCACCAGCTGGGCCGGGTGGAGGAGGTCTTGGTGCCCGGAGGGCGGCAGGTTTCCTATCTCAGCGGCCCGGAGGGGCTGGAGGCGGTCCAGGGGTATGTGAAGCTGCTCCAGGACGGCCGGTTCAACCTGCGTCTGACCCGCCAGGGTGAGAACCGGGGCCAGGACGGCGGGCCCCACAGCTGGTATTACTGCCTGTCCTACGTGGGCACGGCTGCGGTGGACCGGGTCACCTTGGCCGACCAGACCGGCAGCGTGACCATTCTGGCGGAGGAGGATGCGGACGCCGGGACGGTGAGCATCACCGTGGCCTACGCCAGCCAGTTCGAGCTGGCGGACACCGGGGACCGGTGCGGCGTGGAGCTGACGGACATGTCCGGGGAGAACGCCCTGCGGGCGCCCTGCGCCATGTGCAAGGGCACGGGGCGGTGCCGCCTGTGCGGCGGAGACGGCATTCTGGGCGAGGACGACGGGCCCTGCTTTGTCTGCCGGGGCCACGAGGGGGCCTGCCCCTACTGCAAGGGAACGGGTTATCAGGCATAGAGAGAAAAAGAGACGGCCCGGACGAGAGCGCTCGTCCGGGCCGTCTGTCTGTCAAAGGACGGATAAACGGGAGCGAAGGCCGGTCAGGCCGAGCCGCGCGGCGGGCCGCGCGTGAAGTCAAAAGCCGCAGTACGTCAGGCTTTTGACTTCCTGCCGGGGGGATTCACTTCCCCCGTGCAGTTTATGTCCGAGCTGTCAAAAACTCGTTTTTTTGACAAGCTCACGGCCCGGACGAGAGCGCTCGTCCGGGCCGCTGCTCTGTTTACTTTACCTCATAGTGGATGGTCCCTGTGGTGCCGGGGGCCGTGTCGGGGCCGTATTGGGTGGTGACGGTGTATTTTCCCGGCAGAAGGAACATGGTCATGTCCAGGGTGAAGTTGTCCCCGGTGGCGGTGCGGAGGACCTTGCCGTTTTTGTCCGTCACGGTGACGGTGATGGCGGCGGGAGCGTCAATCTCTGCCTCCAGGGTGTAGAAGTCCGGCAGGGGCACGCTCATCTCCCAGGTCCAGGGAGGCGCCGACGGGTCGTAGACGTACTCTGTGTAAGAGGACTGGTAGTAGCGCAGAGTGCCGAACAGCAGCCCCAGAGCAAGGATGGAGAACACCGCCGAGAAACACCAGCGCAGGCTCTTCCGGGGCTTGCCAGCCACGCTGGGGTGACGGATGCGCCAGGCGCCGATCAGGATCGTGACACCGAGCGTCAGGCAGGCCAGGGTGGTGGCGATGCCGATGAGGGTGGGGTAGCGCAGGGCCATCAGGGCGTTGACCAGGGTGAGCACCAGCTCGATCCCGCCGAATATGTAGCCCAGGCGGCTCCAGCGGCCTGCCATGTCCCGCACCGACTGCTCGTCGGTGTAGATCTCGTAGGCCTCCGGGGGCAGGGCGGGGTCGTATTTTTTGCGGAAGAAGTGCCAGCCGTTGAAAGTGTCGTTTATGAACTCCCAGCCCTGCTCGGCGAAGGTGTCCCGGTACCGGGCCGGGTCGTCGATGCTCTGGTTATAATCCAGGGCGTAGCGGTACAGCACACTCTCGTCCCGGTAAAACACGCTGCGGAAGCACCCGCCCTTTTCCAGCTGCCAGCCCGCCTCCGACAGGGCGTTCAGGTCGTCGATCTCCCGCTGGTACTCCCAGGCGGGGTACATGACAAAGCGATGTTTTTTATTCCTCATTTGCCTCTCCTCCTATAATGCTCTCCGCCGCCGCGGCCAGGTGCCTCAGCCGCGCCGCCTCGTGCAACAATACCCCTCGGCCCGTGTCCGTCAGGATGTAGAGCCGCCGCCGGTCCGCGTCCGTGGTGGGCAGCTCCTGTATCCAGCCCTTTTTCATCATGTTCGACGTGGCCCCGTACATGGTGCCCGAGCCGATGTGCACATGGCCCTGGGACAGCCGCAGGGCGTCCTGCATGATGCCGTAGCCGTGGTTGGGGCCCCGGTACAGGCACAGCAGGATGTAAAAATAGCTCTCGGTCAGGGGCTCCGCGGTCTTTTCCATAAACTCACCGTCCTTGTGTCGCGGGTCGATATGTCGCCTATCGACATATCATGACTATATCGTAGCACGACATAGTGCCCCTGTCAATACCCCGCAAAAAAATTTTTCTCCCCCTTGCAAACAGGGAGAGGAGGGCGTATACTGTTGTTAGAAATAACTAACCATAGGAGGAACGGGATATGACCAAGGTGATGACGGTGGAGGGCATGATGTGCTCCATGTGCGAGAGCCACGTAGCGGAGGCGCTGCGGAAGGTGCCGGGGGTGGAGAAGGCGTCCGCCAGCCGGTCGAAAAAGGAGGCGCGGGTGGTGTGCGCCCCGGATGTGACGGACGAGGCGCTTCTGGCGGCGGTGAACGCCACGGGCTACGAGGCCTCCCATGTCAGGGCGGAGGAGGACAGGCCGAAAAAGGGCCTGTTCGGATCCAGGAGAAAATGAAAACGGGGCGCGGTGGCCGACCGCGCCCTTGTCTGTGCTCACGTTTATGTTGGGAGCGGGGCGAACGGGCCGCCTGCTCCGTGGCCGCCGGTGTCAGATGTTCACCGCCACACGAACCAGCAGAACAGATAGCCGGTCATGACGGCGGCCAGGGTGAAGGGCACGCCGATGCGCATGAAGTCCCAGGTGGAGACCTCGTGGCCCTGGCGGCGCAGGATGCCGATGGTGGTGATGTTGGCGGACGCGCCGATGGGGGTGATGTTGCCTCCCAGGGTGGCCCCGGTGAGAAGGCCGAAATACAGCAAAATGGGGGAGCAGTCCATGGTCACGGCGATGCCGCTGACCACGGGGAGCATGGTGGCCACATAGGGGATGTTGTCCACAAAGGCCGAGAACAGCACCGACCCCCACACGATGATGGTGTACATGACAAACAGGTTCGAGCCGCCCACCCGCACGAACAGGGCCGCGATGGCGTCGATGACGCCGCCCTCGGTGATGCCCGCGATGACCACGAAGAGCCCGGCCAGAAGCAGCAGCGTCTGGTAGTCGATCTCCAGCAGGGCCAGCTTCACGTTGCGCCAGGACTTCTCCCGCAGACGGGAGTGGACGGCCCCCACCAGGAACACCCCCACGCAGATGAGGCCGTTGGTGACGGCGGGCTTGCCGGGGATGAAGGAGGCGCATATCAGCAGCAGCACCGTTCCCAGCAGCAGGAAGGTGGGCACATAGTTGGTCACCTCGGTCCTATCCGGGATGGACACGGGAGAGCGCTGGTCCCGGAAGAGCCACAATATGATGGGCACTGTCATCACGGCCCCCAGCTCCACGGCCCAGAAGATGCTGAAGCGACCGTCCATGAAGAAGAAGTCCAGAAAATCCATGCCCGCGTAGCCGCCCAGCATGATGGACGTGGTGTCGCCTACCAGCGTGGCCGCCCCCTGGAGGTTGGAGCTGACGGCGATGGATATGAGCAGGGGTACCGGGGAGGTGTTCAGCTTGGCCGCGATGGCCAGCCCCACCGGGGCCAGCATCAGCACGGTGGCCACGTTGTCCACGAAGGCGCTGACCACCCCGGCGAACAGGCTCATCACCACCGCCACCCACATCACGTTGGGGGTCTTGGTGAGCAATATCTCCGCCATCCGATTGGGCATGCGGGACTCGATGAACAGGCTCACAGTGCCCATGGTGCCCGCCAGCATCATCAGCACGTTCCAGTCGATGGCCGCCCCCAGCTTCGCCGGGGAGACGAAGCCCAGTATCACGTAAAGCGCCGCGCTCGTCAGCGCCACCCATGGCCGGTATTTGGGCAGGGCGATCATCAGGCAGTAGGTGAGTATGAACAGCACGAGAGCTAAGACCGACATAAGCATTCTCCTTCATCAAAAAAGACTTTTACCGCATGACAAAGACGCGGTAAAAGTCTCGTTTCAGACAGATCATCTGCGGCGGCCCGGACCTTGTAAAGGTCGTACTGACGAGACGCCGGACGCGGGCGGGGCCCGCGCAAACTACTCCCTCTTACGGTATATATTATAGTCCAAGCTGTGGGAATATGTCAAGGATCACCCCGGCGCACGCGAAGCGGTCACCTGTCCCGCTCCGCCCATATCATCAGGGCGGTGAGGTCGGCGGGGGACACCCCGGAGATGCGGCTGGCCTGGCCAAAGCTGGCCGGGCGGATGGCCGCGAGCTTTTGCCGGGCCTCCGTGCGCAGACCGGGAACGGCATCATAGTCGATATCCAGCGGTATACGGCGCTGTTCCATTTTGGAAAAGGCGGTCACCTCCCGGAGCTGCCGCTGGATATATCCCTCATATTTGATGGATATTTCCACTTCTTCGATGACGGCCCGGGACAGCTCCGGCCGCCCGGGGTCCTGGTCCGCCAGAGAGGTGTAAGTGTTCTCCGGACGCTTCAGTAGGTCATAGAGCCGGTCGGCCTTCAGCCGGGCTATCTCCCTGTCCACCTGTGCATATTTATCCACCGTCCGCTGGTACTGCTCCTCGCTGACCAGACCGATGTCATGGCCGATGTATGCAAGTCGATTATCAGCGTTATCCTGCCGGTGGAGCAGCCGGTATTCGCTGCGGCTGGTCATCATCCGGTAGGGCTCGTTGGTGCCTTTGGTGACCAGATCGTCTATGAGCGCGCCGATATAGCCCTGGTCCCGGCGGATGATGACCGGGGCCTGCCCCAGGACCTTCCTGGCGGCGTTCACCCCGGCCACCCAGCCCTGCACGGCGGCCTCCTCATAGCCGGAGGAGCCGTTGAACTGGCCCGCCCCGTAAAGGCCCGCTATCTTCTTCGTCTCCAATGTGGGGTACAGCTCCGTGGGGTCCAGGCAGTCGTACTCGATGGCGTAGGCCGGGCGGGTGAGCTCCGCCCGCTCCAGGCCGGGGATAGTGTGGACCATGGCGATCTGCACGTCCTCCGGCAGGGAGGATGAGAGCCCCTGGATATAGAGCTCCTCCGTGTCCAGGCCCATGGGCTCGATGAAGAGCTGGTGACGGGGCTTGTCCGGGAAGGTGACGATCTTCGTCTCGATGCTGGGGCAGTACCGGGGGCCCACCCCTTGGATGACCCCGTCGTAAAGGGGGCTGCGGTCCAGGTTTTCCCGGATGATGCGGTGGGTCTCGCCGTTGGTGTATGTCAGCCAGCACACCGCCCGGTTCTCCGGCGGGACGTCGGTGGAGAAGGAGAAGGGCTGAGGGTCCCGGTCGCCGGGCTGTATCTCCATTTTGGAAAAGTCCACCGTCCGGCCGTTGATGCGGGGCGGCGTGCCGGTCTTGAACCGGCGCAGACGGAGCCCCAGGTCCCGCAGACAGCCCGCCAGGGATAGGGCCGCCGCCAGGCCGTCCGGTCCGGAGTCGCGCACCGCCTCCCCGGTGATGGTCCGGCCGCCCAGATAGGTGCCCGAGGCCACGATGACCGCCCGGGCGCCCAGCACGGCCCCCTTGTCCGTGGTGACGGACACGACGCGGCCGTCCTCCACGGCGATGGACACTACCTCGCCCTGGCGCAGATGCAGGTGCTCCTGGGTCTCCAGGGTGTGCTTCATCACCGCCTGATAGCGCCGCCTGTCGGCCTGGGCCCGGAGGGAGTGTACGGCGGGGCCCTTGCCCAGATTCAGCATCCGGTACTGGATGCAGGCCTTGTCCGCCGCCCGGCCCATCTCCCCGCCCAGGGCGTCCAGCTCCCGGACCAGATGGCCCTTGCCCGTGCCGCCGATGGCCGGATTGCAGGGCATATTTCCCACCGCGTCCAGGCTCACGGTGAAGCACACCGTCTCCGCGCCCAGCCGCGCCGCGGCAAGGGCCGCCTCTATCCCGGCGTGCCCGGCCCCGATGACAACGATATCGAATTGTCCGGCGTCATAAGTTTTCATGGGCATATTGTAGCGCAAAAAGCCCGCCGCCGCAAGGTGCACGGCGGAAAAAACAGCCCCGCGCCGCCGGGGCAAACGATTGACTTCTCCGCCCGGTTGGTGTAAGCTATAGCTGTGCGCCGGTGTGGTGGAATGGCAGACACCAGGGACTTAAAATCCCTTGTCCACTCCGGACGTGCGGGTTCGAGCCCCGCCACCGGCACCACGTCAGAAGAGCTTTGAAGATTCGAGGTCCTGGCAAGCCAGTCCCCCTCATCGGTCAAAGCTCTTCTTCCTTTTCCCATCGCAAACGCTGCGCTGGTTTGCGATGGGAGCCCTGGGGATGCGCGGACATTTGAAATCCGCTTCGCTGGGCTTTCATGTGGCCCGGAAAGTTATATGTCGTCTAAAACTGGCTGGGCGCATAGCGCACGGTCACGACATGGACCTGCCGCAGGTCTTTCAGCACTTTGTAGATGATGACATAGTTTTTCACAAATAGCTGGCGGTAACCTTGATCAGCATAAATGCCCATCTGCCGGACGGCCCCCCGTTCAGGCAATTCCTCCAAGCTATAGATCGCTTCTTCCAAGGCGTCTACCATGTCGGCGGCGGTGCCGGAGGCAAGCAGATTATTCGCTATATAGGAATAAATATTCTCCAAATCGCGGTCAGCGCGGGCATAGAGCTTGACGGTATATTTATCCAAAAGCGACTCATGTTTATCCAAAATGCTTCCTCCGCAGGGCGGGAAGCGCGGTCCGGGCATCCAAAAGGACGCCGTCCGCCTCAAATTCCTTTTCCGCTTCACGGATAGCTGCATCGGTCCGGGCGGTCCCGATCAGCTCGTCGTATGCCTCGATGCTCATGACCACCAGGTCGCCATAGCCATTTTTTGTGATGAACACCGGCTCGCGGTTGGCGTGACAGAGTTCAGATATCTCGGCAGTGTTTCGCAGGTCGGTGATAGGTCTGATTTGCGGCATGATCGCAGCCCTCCTTCTTGCGCATAATCATAGCAGAATTATGCGCAAAGTTCAACAAAAACATTCACGCGCTGTGCTTTTGCCCCGCGGGTGGCGCATACCCTTTGACATTTCCCTGAATCAGCCGAACGAGGAGACGGCAGCCGCCATGCTGGAGGCGGAGAGGATAGCAAAGGACCCGTCTGTGAAGGGCTATACCGATCTGGATACGCTGCTTGCGGATTTGAAAAAATGAGAAAAGCGAAGTATATCGTCAAGCTCACCACACAGTTCAAAAAGGACTATAAGCAGGCGATAAAGCGCGGATGGAAGATCAGCCTTCTGGATGATGTCATCCGCGCTCTTGCTATATAGCTGCGGCGAAGGAGTGGGCAAAGACAAAATATCCGCCGGGGAGATTGAAAAAAGTGCTGTTTTTGCGCCGGGGGGGGGTAGAAATTTT
>CANRNA010000032.1 GCA_947631805.1 uncultured Oscillospiraceae bacterium
TTCCCGGACCCCTGGCCCCGGAAGAAGGAGGCCAAGCACCGGCTCACCGCCCCCAGCTTCCTGGCCATGTACTGGGACATCCTGCCCATCGGCGGGCGCATCGAGTACAAGACCGACCAGCCCTGGCTGTTCGACTGGTCCCTGGAGCAGTTCGCCGCCCTGGGCTATGAGCTCAGCCAGGTCACGCGGGACCTGCACGCCCACGGCGTCACCGGCATCATGACCAACTACGAGGCCCGGTTCCATGAGCAGGGCATCCCCATCCACCGGTGCGTGGCCGTCAAGACCACCGCCCGGCACGCCCCCCTCCCCGCGCCGGAGAAAAGGCCCGCCCCGCCGGAGGCCGCCCCATGACCCCCCCCGCCGGACAGCGGATGGCCGCGCCGGACGTGCTGCGGGTGTTCGCCATTTTCATCGTGGCCTGGTTCCACATCTGGCAGCAGAGCTGGCTGGACCCCGGTTTCATGGTGGGTAGACATTATGTAAACATACAGCAGATCGTCCGCCACGGGTATATGATGGTGGATATCATGCTGCTGCTGTCGGGCTTTCTGCTGGCTCTGCCCTACGCCAGGCGGTACATGCGCGGCCAGGCCCTGGAGCCGCCGGAGGAATTTTACCGCAAGCGGTTCTGGCGCATCGTGCCGTCCTATTACCTGACGCTGCTCATCATGCTCTACGCCTGGGCCCTCCCCCAGGGGCTCTATCCCGACGGCTGGACCATGGGCAAGGACATGTGGGCCCATTTCACCTTCACCCACACCCTGTTTTATGAGAGCTATATGCTCACCCCCATGTCCGGGGTGCTCTGGACGCTGGCGGTGGAAGTGCAGTTTTACATCCTCTGGCCCGTCATCGCCCGGTATTTCGTCCGCCAGCCGGGGGTCACGTGCTCGGTGCTGGTGCTGCTGGCCTTCACCTTCCGGGCCTGGGTCTATGGGGAGAACGACTGTACCATGCTCTTCAATCAGCTCCCCGCCCAGCTGGACCTGTACGCCTGCGGCATGGCCGCGGCGGTGATCTTCGCCCGGCTGGACGCCTCCGGCCGTCCGGGGCCGTCGGTGCGCCGGTGGCTGGCCCCGGCGGGGATGCTCCTGGCGATCATAGGGATGCTGTGGATCATGTACCTCCAGCCGGTGGGGGACTATGAGGCCATTCGCCACGGCCAGATGACCTGGCGGATGCCCCTGGGGTTGCTGGGGGGCCTTTTCCTGGTTTGCGGGTGTTTGGCCCCGCCCCGGCTGAGCCGGGCCCTGGGCAATCCCGTCACCCGGTTTCTGGCCGATATCTCCTTCAACTTCTATATGTGGCACCAATTCCTGGCCCTGCGGTTCAAGGACTGGCATATCCCCCCCTACAGCGCCCCGGTCCCCAACCAGGTCATGGAACGGCCCTGGCAGTATCTGTACACCCTGGTGTGCTTTTTCGGGGCCGCCGCCTTCGCCGCCGCGCTCACCTATCTGTGGGAGCGGCCCCTCCGCCGCTGGGGATTAAAGCACACCGCCCCCCGTGCGGAGTAGACAATAAAGTACCGGCGGGCACGTCCCAGTGACGTGCCCGCCGGTGCTTTATTGCTCAAAACAGGTCCTTCAGCCTCTGCCAGAAGCCCGGCTCCGCCGTGGGCTCCGGGGCAGGCGTCTCCTCCGCGGTCGGCCGTATGGCCGGGGTACGGATGACGAACTGGACCGCGCTCACCGTCCCGTTCTCCGCCGAGGCGAAGGACACGGGCTTGCCCGCGCCGCCGGTGAGGGACCGCAAAAGGTCTCCTACGCTCTCTTCCAGCTCCCCGTCCATGCCGTCGGTCTCCTCCCGCAGGGCGGCGGACCCCTCCTTCAGGGTCCCGGCCCCCTCCGCCAGGTCGGACACCGCACCGGAGAGCGTCTCGGCCCCGTCGGCCTCGTCCGAAGCGCCGCTCTCCAGGGCCGCCGCGCCGTCGGCGAGCGCAGCCGCCCCCTGGGCGGCGCTGTCCGCTCCCTCCTGGAGCGTACCCAAGCTCACGGCCAGACCGGCCACTCCCTGGGTGTACTGCTGCAAGCCCGTGTCCAGAGCCGCCGCGCCGCCGGAGAGCTCCGCCGCCGCCGTCCGGAGCTGGGTCAGCATACCCAGCAAGGTCTCCGGGGAGGCGCTGGCGCTCTGGATGGCGTCGTCAAAGGCGGCATAGCTCTGCTGCAGCTGGGCCGCGCTGGCGGCCAGGCTGTCAACAGCGCCCAGGAGATCGGCCCCGCCGCTCTCTCCCAGAGCCCCGCTCAAAAGGCCGTTGAGCCCCTGCAGGCTGGCGCCGATGGCCTCCAGCTCCGCCCGGACCGCCGGGTCCTCCACCTTTTCCGCCGCGCCCGCCAGAGCGGAAGCCGCCGCGCCGTACTGCTCCGGCAGGGCGGTCATGGCCGCCGCGCCGCTTTGCAGCTGGGCCGCGCCCGCCGCCAGCGCATCCACCCCCTGGCGGATGGCGGCGGAGGAGCCCGCTATGTCGCCCATACCGCCGACAGAGCCGTCCCCTGTCAGGGACGCCTGCAGCGCCTCCAGCCCCGCCTTCAGGGCGGCGGAGGCGTCTGTCAGAGAGGACGACTGGCCGCTCAGGACCGCCGCGCCGCCGCTGGCCTGGGCCGCGCCGTCGGCCACCTGTCCGGCCCCTTCGGCCAGCTCCTCCGCCCCCGCCGTCAGGTCCTCCGCCCCGTCCCGGACGGCGGCCGCCCCGGCGAGAAGCTCCTCCGCCCCGCCGGACAGCTCGTCAAGGCCCTCGGACAGCTGCCCGGCCCCGTCGTCAAGGGCCGCCACCGCCTCCAAAAGCTCCCCTATCCGACCGGTCAGGTCCGTCTCGTCCACCTGCACGTCCAGCACCAGGGGCACGCCGTTCAGGGCTACCTCGTCCATGGAAAAGTCCGTCACCTGGGCCCGGAGGGAGATGTCCGCCCCCTGCCCCGGCAGGATGGTATAGGTGAGCTGCTTGTCGCCGCCCACATTGGCCACGGTGGCTCCGGGGGCCTGGATATCCCGGCACAGGGCGCCGTCCAGGGTGAAGGTCGCCTGGAGGGCGTAGTTTTCAAAGTAATCCCCCTCGCAGGCGGGATTTTCCTCCACGGTCATGCGTATCTCCAGCGCCCCGCTCTGCCCGGCGATGTCCGCCGGGTCCGTCTCCTTCCCGTCCAGGAAGTAGCGCAGAGTCACCGTCCAGGGCATCTCCGCCTCCGGCAGCCGCCCTTCGTAGTACAGCCGCCCCGGCTGGGCGTCGATGGTGACGGTCTGGCCGTCCAGCTCCACCGGGGCCATGTCGGTCATGTTCCGCACCGACTGATAGGCCCCGTGGTCCACGATCTGCCCGGCCTGGGCCACGTCGAAGATGTTCACCACGTCCACCGTGTCCACCGCCCCGGAGGCGTCCAGATTTATGTAAACTACTTCCTCCTTGGACGGCGCTTCCTCTCCCGCCGCCAGGGCCGCCGGGCTCATGGTCAGCGCCAGTGCCGCCGCCGCGGCCACCGCTATAGCCTTCCGCGTTTTCATGTCTTCGCCCCTTCCTTCTCTTTGTTCCCGTTCGATATTTGCCGCCGTCCCATCACAAGCCGGTCCGTCAGGCATAACAGCCCCGGCAGGACGAACAAAACGATGCCCAGGGAGAACAGCGCCCCCCGTCCCAGCAGCAGGCCCAGCTGGGCCAGAAGCCGGTTGGACGAAAGGTAGCCCATCAAAAGGCCCACCACCGCCAGCACGCTCCCCGACGTGAGGATGGACACCGCCGTACCGGCCACGGTCTTTTCCATGGCCTCCCTCCGGCCCAGCGTCCCCCGGTTCTCCCGGTAGACGTTGGTCAGCAGTATGGCGTAGTCCACGGTGGCCCCCAGCTGGATGGAGCTGATGATGAGATAGGTGATATAGAAGATGGGCGTGCCCGCGAAATAGGGCACCGCCAGATTCAGCCAAATGGCCGTCTCGATGCTCAGCACCAGCAGCACCGGCAGCCACAGGTTCCGCATGGTCAGCAGCAGCACCAGAAATACCGCCCCGATGGCCACCAGATTCACCTTCACCAGGTCGGAGGTGACCGTGTCCATCAGATCGTAGGTGCTCACCCCGGCCCCGGCCAGATAATAGGTCCCCGGATAGTATTTTTCCGCCGCGGCCCGGACCTGCTCCACCAGGGTGAAGGCCTCCTCCCCCTCGGCGGGCACGTCCGCCGTCAGCACCAGACGGCTGTAATCGCCGCTCATGAGCTGGGAGAGGGTGTCCCCGTCCAGATAGCTCAGGGGCACCTCCGCCCCGGCCATGTCCACATAGGATATCACCCCGGTCACGTGGTCCAGCCCGTGCAGCTCCCGGGACAGGGCCGCCTGGACGGCGGTGTCACGGCCCGGGACCATGAGCACATAGGTGTCGCTCCGGCCGAAGGTCTCCTCGATGGCGGCAGTGTCACGGCCATAGGCCGAGTCGGGCCCGTACATCTGGGCGGAGCCGTAATAGAAGTCGTTGGCGTTGGAGGCCATATAGGCCGGTGCGATGACAAGCACGAACACCAGCGCCAGGGGGGCCGTGACCCGGCCCACGAACCGGCCGAAGCCGTCAAAGCGAGGCACGAGCCGTCTGTGGCGCAGCCGGTCGCACAGGGGGCAGGCCAGCAGCAGCATGCTGGGCACGAACAAAAACGCCGTCAGCAGGCTGATGACGATGCCCTTGGCCAGGGCCAGGCCCAGATCGGCCCCCAGCCCGAAGCGCATCAGCACCAGCGCCAGAAAGCCGATGACCGTGGTCAGTCCGCTGGACAAAATGGAGGCCGTGGACTTGCACAGGGCGTCCACCATGGCCTCGTTCCGGTCGGGTATGGCGGCCCGGCACTCCTCGAACCGGTGGAGCAAAAACACCGAGTAGTCCAGGGACACGGCCATCTGCAAAATGCTCCCGGCGGCGTTGGTCACAAAGGATATCTCCCCGAAGATGAGGTTGGTGCCGCTGTTGATGAACACGGCCACCCCCAGCCCCACGAGCACCAGTATCGGCTCCAGCCAGGAGGTGGTGGTCAGTGCCAGCACCACCAGGGCGAAAGCCACGCCGAAGGCGCCGATGAGCCGGACCTCCCCCATGGTGCTGGTGGCGGAGTCCGCCTGGGACGCGGCGCTGCCGGTGACGGCGCCGTCAGGCCCGGCGATATCGCGGATGGCCTCTATGGCCTGGACATAGTCCGTCTCCGACACGGTGACGGTGAACAGCGCCGCCCCGTCCCGGTAATAGGCGTCCAGGGTATCGGCGTCCATGGCCGACAGGGGCACGGTCACATCCGTCCCGTCGTCCAGCCATGTCACCGCCTGCACGCCGGGAGCGGCCGCCAGACGGGCCTTGTATTCCAGCGCCTCCGGGATGGTGACATCCCGCACCATGACCCGGACGTTGGGGATACCCCCGTCAAACTCCCGCTCCAGCACGTGGACGGAAACCGTTGAGGCCGTCCCCTCGGGCAGATAGTCGTTCACGTCATAGTTGACGTACACCAGCTGCCGGAGCACCAGCCCCGCCGCCGCGGCCAGCAGAAACAGCGTCAATATCAGCGCCCGCCGCCGTACCACGGCCCTGTAAAAGCCCCTCACAGGCCGTCACCCCTTTCCTCACACGGTTAGCTTGTTTAATGGATGATTATACTCCCTTTCCCGGCCAAAAACAATGGACAATCGCCTACAAATGTCGCAAACCCGCCCTCACTGGTAGTTGCGGCTGGCGTAGGGTATCTCCTCCACCCCGGCCAGCCCGTTGAGGTACAGGGCCAGGTAGAAGAAGTACCCCGACAGCAGGTTCGCCAGGTCTATCAGCCCAGGCAGAACGTCGTGGCCCTGGCGGCAGTGGCGGTAGATGAGCCGGACCAGCTCTTTTGCCTGGACCCGCAGGATGTGGGCCGTACACGCCGGGGCGCACCCCTGGGTGAGCACGAACAGCCCGCATCGCCCGGCGGTGGCGGCGCGCAGCCGCTCCACGGCCCCGGCCAGCCGCTTGGTCTCCTCCTCCGTGACGGACAGGAAGGTGCGCAGCGTGGGGTTGATGTTATAGATGAGCTCGCACACCCACAGCAGCTCCTCCCCCAGCGCCCCGTCGTCCACCTGGGCCCGCAGGAGGCCGGTCCGGCTGGCCATGGCATCCGTCAGAAGTTCAAAGTCACACCGCAGATCGTCGCTCGCATCGCTCAAAAAGGGATACGCCTCATAAGGACTTCTGTATAGCTCCATCTTCTACCTCCATCTCTCCAGCGCCGCGCGCATATACCCGGCCACGTCCATCCCGTACACCTGGCTGAGCAGGGCCGGGTCCAGCTCCGCCGCCGGGACCAGGGCCTTCACGGACCCCTCGTCCATCAAGAGCACCCGCCCGGCAAAGGCCAGGGCCAGGTTGATGTCGTGAAATACCCCCACCACGCACCGGCTCCCCTGGGCGGCCCATGTCCTGAGCCCCTCCGTCAGCTCCACCTGGTATTTCAGGTCCAGGTGATTGGTGGGCTCGTCCAGCAGTATCACCGCCGGGTCCTGGGCAAAGGTCCGGGCCAGGAACACCCGCTGGAGCTGGCCGCCGGAGAGCTGTGTGACCAGCCTGTCCCGGCACGCCCACAGGCCGGTGCGCTCCAGGCTCTCCCGGACGGCCCGGCGGTCGTCCTCCCTGTCCCGCTCCAGCATGCCCCGTCCCCCGTGGGCATAGCGTCCCAGGGCCACGGTCTCATATACGGTGTAGGCGAAATACACCGGCGCCAGCTGGCTCATGAGGGCCACCCGCCGGGACAGCTCCCGCCGGGACAGCGCCTTCGCCTCGCCTCCCAGCACGGACACGCTCCCGCCGTAGGGCAAAAGTCCCGCCAGGGCCCGCAGCAGCGTGGTCTTGCCGCAGCCGTTGGGCCCCAGTATGCACAGCCGCTCTCCCTCCGCCACGGCAAAGGACACGTCCCGGACGACCGGCCCGTCCCCATAGCCGCTCGTTACATGGTCCGCCCGCAGCATCATGGTCCGCCCCTCCTCCGTCCGGTGAAGTAGATATACAGGAAAAAGGGCGCCCCCAGCAGGGCGGTGATGGTCCCGATGGGTATCTCCCTGGGCGGGGTCAGGGTCCGGGCGGCCAGGTCGCAGGCCACCATGAACGCACCCCCGAACAGGGCGCTGGCGGGCAACACCCGCCGGTGGGACGCGCCGAAAAACCGCCGGACCACGTGGGGGGCTATCAGGTCCACGAACCCTATCACGCCCACAAAGGACACCGCCGTGCCCGTGAGCACCGCCACAGCGGCGATGAGGCGGCCCTTGCACCGGCGCATATCCACCCCCATGACCCGGGCCTGCTCCTCCCCGAAGGTCATCACGTCCATCTCCCGGCTGTAGCGCATAAAATAGACTATCCCCGCCGCCGTCACCGGCAGCAGCACCCAAACGCTGGACCACTCCCGCATGGAAAAGCTCCCCAGCTGCCACAGGTTGATGCGCTGGGCGTACACCGGGGACAGGGTGGCCAGAAAGCTCATGACCGCGTTGAAAAACAGGCTCGCCACCATCCCCACCAGCACGACGGTGATGTTGCTCATGGCCCGGTCGATGCGGCCCGCCGCCCATATCACCAGCAGCACGGTCCCCAGCCCGAAGGCCAGGCTCACCGCCGGGAGGACCAGCATCCGCAGCCGCCCCGCCGCCAGGCCCGTCACGATGACGATGGCCGCCCCCATCCCCGCTCCCGAGGACACGCCCAGCCCGAAGGGGGACGCCAGGGGATTTTGCAGCACCGACTGCATCACCGTGCCGGAGACGGCCAGCGCCGCCCCGGTGAGAAAGGCCAGCAGCACCCGCGGCAGGCGCATATCCATCACCATGGCCGGGTAGACGGCCCCCACGTCCTCCGGCAGAGCCGCCCCGAAAAGGCGGCTCGCCAGAATGGACAGGATATCCCCCGGCGGGATGCTGACGCTGCCCACGGCCACTCCCGCCAGCAAGGCCAGCACGGAGACCACCGCCAGCAGCGCCATTTTTCCCCTGGTCCTCATGGGGCGAAGTGCTCCGGATAGACAGCCTGGGCCATCTGCTCCAGGGCCGTGACGATGTTCTGGTTCGGCAGGGACGAGGCCATGTTGTCGATGTAATAGACCTGCTTTTCCGCCACGGCGGTCACGCCGTCCCAGCCTGCGCGGGACAGTATCTCCCCCACCGGGTCGTCGATGTAGTTGACGTTGGTCAGTATCACGTCCGGGTCGGCGGCCACGACGGTCTCGGCCTCCACGCCCAGCCAGCCCTCTTCACCGGCCAGGATGTTCTCCGCGCCGATGAGCTCTATCATCTCGTTGAGATATACCCCCGTCCCGCAGCTGTACATATACGGCGCGGCGGATATCTCAAAATAGACCGTCTTTTTGTCCTCGATGGTCCGGCCGATGGCGGCGATGCGCTCCACGCCCTGGCGCATCCGGTCGATGACGGCCTGTCCGGCCTCCCGCTCGTTCAGGACCGCCGCCACGAAGGCGATGTCCTCCTCGATGCCCTGGATGCTGTCGCTGTTGGGCACGCAGGCCACGCACACCCCCAGGTCGATGAGCTGCTGGAAGGGGCTGACCTGGTCATACAGGGACATGTTCGTCACCAGCAGCAGGTCCGGCTCCAGCGCCGCCAGCTGCTCCATGTCCGGGGCCGCCAGGTCGAACGCCGGTATGTCCGGGTCCAGGCCCTCCAGGCCCACGCTGGACGTGTCGCAGCCCACGATCTGCTCCCCCCGGCCCAGGGCCGTCACCATCTCCGTCAGAGAGGGGGCCAGGGTGACGATGGTCTCCACCGTCTCCGGGACCGCTATGGCCGCGCCGGTCCTGTCCTCGGTGGGCGGCTGGGGCGTCGGCTCCGCCCCGTAGGCGGATGCGCCCAGGCCCAGCAGCAGGATCAGGGCCAGCAAAAGTGCTGTGATCTTCTTCATAAATGCTTACCTCCGCAAAGAATTTTTCCCCGCGAAAAAACAGAACACCCTTTTCATCGAAAGGGCGTTTCATGCAATACTCGGACTGTAACGGGCTGTCCTGCTGTGTCGGCCCGTCACGGCTCATCATGCACAAATCCATCCATCGTGAACCTGCACAGGACAGCTCAGCGATCCGGCTTAAGGCCCGATGGCCCATCACGGTGGCGGGACCGCGGGGGGATCTCACCCCGCTTCTCTGACAGACGGCTGCCCGTAGAACGTATTCTGTTTTTTCCGGGACGATAGACGCCGCCCCGCGTCTGCCGCGGCGGCGCAGTCCCATTTTATGGCAAGCGCTCCGGCTTGTCAAGGAAAAGCGGCCGGGGAAGCCGCCTGTAATAAAACGGCCTGCTGAAAACCGGGTCTTCAGCAGGCCGTCCTCTGTTTTTATCTGTCCGTCACTGGATGACGATCAGGCTGAGCCACTGGTAAATGCCCTCCGGCAGCTCGGTCCCCTCGGGATAGGAGAGGAGGGCGTCGCCCATGCAGTCCTCTCCCTGCTTGAGCACGTAGTAAACCACCGTGCCGTCGTCCTGTACGTACTCGGTGAAGTAGTTGCCGAACTCGTCATAGGCAAACTCCGCGCCCTCCGGCAGGCCCTGGCGCACGCCCGCCCGGTTTGAGTATTCCTCCACGTCCGCGGGCAGGGGCACCCCCGCCGCCTCGTAGGCGTCGGCGCCGAAGCGGTTGGAGTGGATGTGGAGGTCGCCGTTGGTCAGGTCGGCATAGGTCTGGGGCAGCGGCTCCTCCAGGGAGCCGGTCTCCATCTCCCAGCCCTCGGGCAGGTAGAACAGCCCCACGCCCTCGGCCACGTACTCCACCAGCTCGTCCTCTTCGCTCTCCGGCTCCGTCGTGGGCTCGGCAGTAGGCTCCGCGGTCGGTTCCGCCGTGGGCTCCGCAGTCGGTTCGGCAGTGGGTTCGGCGGTGGGCTCGGGCTCCTTGCTGCCGCCGCAGCCCGCCAGCAGGCATAAGCACAGGCTCAGAGCCAGCAGCAGGGCCAGAAAATTCTTGTGTCTCATCGGTTTTTTCCTCGTTTCCATAAAGATTTCCGGCGGACGCGTCAGGTCCGCCGGAAGGAAGTATAGCACACCGGGCGGGAAAAATGGTGTGCATTTCTGCGCACTTTTCAGCTGTCGGGAGAGGCCCGCGGCGCTTTCCGACAGCTAGGACGCGGGGGTCTTGTCCAGGGCCTTGTTCAGCTCGTCCAGTATCTCAATGACGCAGCCGTCGATGTTCCTGTTGTCCCCGTCCACCGTCAGCATATACAGGGCGCTGGTCTGCCGGGTCCCGGTCTCGTCGGTCCACAAGTAGTCTATACGGGCCTGGAGGGCCTGGGCGAACGCGGGCATGGCCGCCTCGTATGTCCCCAAGCGACGGACGGCCAGGCCGTCCCCGTAGGCCAGATTGTCGGCTATGTACTCATAGCTCTGGCGGCTGCCGTAGTAATCGTTGAGCGCCTGCTGGTCCATCTCCCAATAGGCCACCGGCTCGGCGGCCCGGACCAGGGGCTCCTCCGTCAGGGCCGTGACCAGCTTTTCACAGCCCGCCGCCATGGCGGCGTAGTCCTTCGTATCCATGCAGCGGACGATATCCATCACGTCGCTCTCCCGGCGGAAGGGGTCCCAGCCGGACACCTCCACAGACGGGCTGGGCGCCGGGGCCCGCCGCCCCAGCTCATAGCCGCCCCACAGCGCCACGCCGCAGATAAGCGCTGCGGCGCAGGCCCCCAGCGCCAGGCCCCGGACCGGTATGGCCCGGCGGCTCAGATACCGCTCCAGCGCCTTTTTCAGCCTCCCCATGTCCTGCCAGCGCCGGGCCGGGTCGTAGGCGCAGCACCGGTCCAGGATGCGCCGCAGGGCCCTGTCCCTGCCGGTGAGCCGGGGCGGCGTGTCCACATATTCCCCCGCCAGGGCATAGGCCAGCACCTTGCCCAGGCCGAACACGTCCGTGCGCACATCCGTCTGGCCGGAGCCGTACTGCTCCGGCGCCGCGTAGCCCCTGGTGCCCAGATAGGTGGTGTCCTCCTCCTGTCCGGGCTTATAGGTCCTGGCCGCGCCCAGGTCGATGAGCCGGACACGGCCCGTCTCCGTCAGCAGAATATTGTCCGGCTTCAGGTCCCGGTGGATGACCGGGGGCGTCATGGCGTGGAGCGCCCCCAATGTCCCGCAGAGCTCTATGCCCAGCCGGGCCGTCTCCGGGCCGGTCATGGGGCCGTCCCGCTGGATAACGGCCTCCAGGGTCGTCCCAGGGATGTAGTCCCGCAGCAGACAGCAGACGTCCTCCCCTTCCCGGAGCTCCAACAGCCTGTCAGAGCCCTGCAGCGCCTTCCATATCTCATACTCCCGCTGCAGGAGCTCCCCGTCCCGGCCAAAGGACTGCTTGCACAGTACCCGCCGCCAGGGCTCTCCCCGCTTCTCCAGCAAATATGTCTGCCGGGGGCCGTCCTCCTTCAGCAGACGGACGACCTCATAGTCGGCGCTCCACAGCTCATTCATCGGCATCCTCCAGCATGGCGTCCAGCTGCTCCAGGGGCAGGTGTCTGTCTATGGCGAATATGACCGCCGCGTCCTCCCGGACCCTGGGGTACAGGGGCGGCTTGCCCCCGATCTGCAAGAGCCTGTTCGTCCCGGCCAGGTCCAGCTCCAGCAGGACCGCCAGGCGGATGAGCAGGGCGCGGGTAGGGCGGCGGGTGCCGTTGAACAGCTGATAGCCGTAGGACTTGTCCAGACCCAGGTCCCGTATGGCGTCTTTCGTGGTCAGGCCCCGCTCCGCCAGCAGGCCGTTTATATAGATGGGCATCGGCGGACAGGCGTAATCAGGGCCCCGCAGGAAGGACATATCCTCCGCCTCCCGGCTGCGTATCTGCTGCAAAAGCTGCTGTGTGCTCTTCATGCTCTGCTCTCCGGCCCTCCTGGCTGACGAGCGGCGGACCCGCCCGCGCAAACATAATATAAATATAAGTTGAGTATAGCACAAAAGGGGAACGACTTCAAGCCGCTCCGGCGCGCCGAAGCACACGGGCAAAACGCTAATCACGTTGATGAAAAGAGCGCGTGCTCCGCCGCGCTCTCATAAGACAGTACAATATCAGTTTTTGGGAATGGCATGGCTTCGGTCATGCCATTTCCTCTTGCATCAGTTCGTAGATAGGGATGATGCCCACAAAGTCATAG
>CANRNA010000033.1 GCA_947631805.1 uncultured Oscillospiraceae bacterium
TCCTTCTGCCAGGTGCGCTTGCCGTCCAGGATGTCCCCGAAGCGCTGGACGAGGAGCTGGCCGTTGGCCAGCATGTTCGTCAGCTCTCCCACCTTCTGGGCGTAGGCGATGGGCTGGTTGAAGGGCACGGAAAAGTTGTGGCTGACCAAAATGGCCAGGTTGGTGTTCTCGCTCTTCAGCTCCTTGTAGGAGTGGCCGTTGACCACGGCCAGGCCGTTGTCGTAGTTCTCCTGGGCCACGAAGCCCCCCGGATTCTGGCAGAAGGTGCGGACCTTGTTTTTGAAGGGGGGCGGGTAGCCGATGAGCTTGGACTCGTAAAAGACCTTGTTCACCGTCTCCATGACCTCGTTGCGCACCTCCACTCGCACGCCGATATCCACCGTGCTGGGCACGTGGTCGATGCCGTAGGTGGAGCAGAGCCCCTCCAGCCAGTCGGCCCCCCGGCGGCCTGTGGCCACCACGGTCTCGTCCGCCAGCAGGCGGAAATCCTGACGGCCGTCGGAATAGGTCACGCCCTGGCAGCGGCCGTCCTCGATGATAAGGCCTGTGCACTCGGTGTCGAACAGTATCTCTACCCCCCGGTCCAGCAGCCAGTGCTCGATGGCGGTGTATATCTGCTGGGCCTTCTCGGTGCCCATGTGGCGGATGGGGCAGCTGACCAGCTTCAGCCCCGCCTGGATGGCGCGGGTGCGGATGCGCTTGACCTCCTCGTTCTCCTCCAGGCCCTCCACATGCTCGTCCGCGCCGAATTCCAGATAGATGCCGTCGGCGTAGCCGATGGTCTCCTGGGCCAGGCGCTCCCCGATGAGCTGGGGCAGCTCCCCGCCCACCTCGCAGGACAGGGAGAGCTTCCCGTCGGAGAAGGCCCCCGCCCCGGAAAAGCCCGTGGTGATGGCGCAGTAGGGCTTGCAGTTCATGCACCGGTTCGTCTCCGCCTTGGGACAGTGGCGGCGCTCCACGCTCTTGCCCTTTTCCAGAATGGTTATCTTTTTACGGCTGCCCCGGCGGAGCATCTCCAGGGCCGTGAATATACCGGCGGGCCCGGCGCCGACGATGGCAATGTTGGTCTTCAATGGCTTTACCCCGCATATCTGAAAAATAGTGCGCGCTGGCAGGAATTGTGTTATACTCTAAGTACGTACCCGTCCCGTGCGCCCGAAACGCGCCTCCCGGAACGCTCATTATATTAAATCACACACGTTTTGCGTATGTCAAGAGGGCTTGCTTTCATGGACCTGTATCTAGCCGGACACCAGCATAAATACGCCGTGGAGCAGATGCTGCTCACCCTGTTTCCCGCCGAGCGGCCCGTATATCCGGCGGGGACCCCGGCGGGGGACAGGGCGGAGATATCCCTGGCCGACGGGGAGGCGGTGTGCCGCCTTGTCCGGGCGGGGAAGACCTATCCCGGCCGGGCGGCGGTGCGGCCTTACCGGGACGGGCGGGAGCGGACGCGCTATGAGCAGCAGGCCGTGAAGCTGGCCTTTTACCGGGCGGGCCTGGCCTCGGGGGTGCCCAAGCCCGTGTGGGGGGCGCTCACCGGGGTGAAGCCGGGCAAGCTCATGGCCCGGTATCTGGCGGAGGGGCGCACGGCGGCGGACTTTGCCGCGGACTTCGACGTGGACCCGGACCGGGCGGGCCTGTGCGCCGTCACCGCCCGGACGGCCATGGAGGCCAGGGCGTCTCTGGCGCCGGGGGACGTGGGGCTCTATGCGGGCATACCCTTTTGTCCCACCCGGTGCGCCTACTGCTCGTTCATCTCCAGCGCCGTGGGGAACGACCGGCGCCTGACAGAGCCCTATCTGGCGGCCCTGGAGCGGGAGATAGAGCGCACGGGCGGCGACGTCCGACGGGAGGGCCGACGGCCCGTGGCCCTGTATCTGGGGGGCGGCACGCCCACCACCCTGTCGGCGGAGCAGCTGGACAGGCTCTGCGGGGCGCTGGAGCGGCACTTTGACCTGGGCGGGCTGCGGGAGTACACCGTGGAGGCGGGCCGCCCGGACACCATCACCGCCGAAAAGCTGGCGGTCCTGGCCCGGCACGGGGTGAGCCGGGTGTCCGTCAACCCCCAGACCATGTCCGACCGGGTACTGGAGGCCATCGGCCGCCGCCACACGGCCCAGGACATCCTGGACGCCCTGGCCCTGGTCCGGGCGGCAGGGGACTTCGACGTGAACATGGACCTGATCGCCGGGCTCCCCAAGGACAGCCCCGAGACCTTCCGCCGGACGGTGGAGCGGGTGCTCGCCCTGGCCCCGGAGAACGTCACCGTCCACACCCTGGCCATCAAAAACGGCTCCTATCTGGCGCAAAGTCCCCAGGACCTGCCCGACGCCGGGGCGGTGGGGGAGATGGTGGCCTTCGCCGCCTCCCGCCTGGCGGCCGCCGGATACAGGCCATACTACCTCTACCGGCAGAAGTATATGTCCGGCGGGTTTGAGAACGTGGGCTGGACCCTGCCCGGACATGAAAACCTGTACAACCTTATTATGATGGAGGAGCTGGCCCCGGTCATCGCCATGGGCGCGGGAGGCTCCACCAAGCTCACCGGCCCGGACGGCTCCGTCCGGCGGCGGATGAACCCCAAGTACCCGAAAGAGTATATCGAAAGGATGATGAGAGATGGCATTTGATCTGGAAAGCGTCAACCGAGCCGCAGCCGACGACCCGGCCGGATTCATCGCGGAGTGCAACAGGCTCTACAACAGGCGCATCGCGGACACGGCGGAGAAGATCGTCGCCAACATGGAGCGGAGCCCGGTGGTGCTGCTGTCCGGCCCCTCCGGCAGCGGCAAGACCACCACGGCCATGAAGGTCCGGGACGAGCTGGCCCGCCGGGGGGTGAAGAGCTACAGCATATCCATGGACAACTACTTCCGCACCGTCCGGCCCGAGACCGTTCCCCGCACGGAGACGGGGGAGATAGACCTGGAGAGCCCCCTCTGCCTGGACATGGACCTGCTCAACGAGCACTTCTCCCTCCTCAGCCAGGGCAAGCGGATATTCGTTCCCCGGTATGAGTTCGCCCGGCAGATGCGCTCCATCGAGCCCAGCGAATCCCTGTGCCTGAAGAAAAACGAGGTGGCTATCTTCGAGGGCATCCACGCCCTGAACACCACCATCACCGACGAGCACGCGGAGGCCTTCAAGCTCTATGTCAGCGCCCGGTCCAACTTTGTGGACCAGGCGGGGGAGTACGCCTTCAAGGGCACCTGGCTGCGGCTGACCCGCCGGGTGGTCCGGGACCACCTGTTCCGGGGCGCGGACCCGGAGGAGACCATGCGCATGTGGGAGAACGTCCGCAAGGGAGAGATACGGAACATATCCCCCTACAAGAACAAGGCGGACGTGCAGCTGGACACGGCCTTCGGCTACGAGGTGTGCATCATGCGGACCATCGCCGAGCCCCTGTTCGCCCACGTGCCCGAGGACATCCCCTACCAGGAGATACGCCAGGTGGGCCCGGCGCTGGCGAATTTCGTGCCCATCGACCTGCGCTATCTGCCCGCCGACGCCATGCTCCGGGAATTCACCGGCGGCGGGATATACGAGTACTGAGCTTATGTTTGAGGGGAAGAAGGGGTGTCCATGAAAAAGTATCTGCCCGGCTTGCTGCTGGCGATAGGGGTGCTGGCGGCGTTTTGCGTGCCGGTGCTGGCGGCCTCCGGCGGGGGAGAGACCGCGCCTCCCCCGACCACGGCGGCCCCTCCCGCCACGGCCCCGCCCTTCGCCGCCTCGGGCACGGACACCCAGGTACCCGAAGTTGCGGATTCCGCCACGGACACGGGAGGCACCCCGCCGCCCACACGGACGCCGGGGACCAGCGCGCCCCCGTCTATAGGAGGCGCTACGGACACTGACACTCCCTCCGGCGGCGAGGAGTCCGGCACGGATACGCCACAGCGGACGCCTGCCCCGGCGGAGCCCCCTGCCAGCGCATCGCCGGGGGGCGGCGCGGACGGGACCGCCACGGATACCCCGCCAGGAGCGGGAGGCGAAGGGACCGCCTCGGATACGGACAGGACGGCCTCTCCGGCCCCCTCGGCCACGGCGGAGCCCACGGCCTCTCCCGCGCCTTCTGCCACGGCGGAGCCGGTCAGAACGCCCCGGCCTGTGCCCGTGACCCCGGCGCCCACCGCCGTTCCCACCCCGGAACCGACCCCGACGCTCACCCCTGTCCCCACGGCGGAGCCCACGGCCACGCCGGGACCTGCCCCGTCGCCCACGGCTGTGCCCACAGCCACGCCCAGGCCCACGGCCACGCCCGTCCCCACGGCCCGGCCCGTTCCCAGGCCCGCGCCCGCACCGGCGGCCACCCAGAAGCCCTCCGTCCAATGGACCTGGACGGAGGGGACATGGCGCTGCTCAGAGGACGGACAGCAGGCGGAGGGCTGGCTGGACGACGGGCTCGGCTGGTACTATCTGGACGAGGACGGCGCGCCTCTCACCGGCTTTCAGGAGATAGACGGCGAGACGTACTACTTCAGCCGGGAGCACGACGGCACCTTTGGCCGGATGCTGGCGGGCTGGCAGCAGATAGAGGGGAAGTGGTACTTCTTCAGCACCGCCCACGACGGCTCCTTCGGCCGGATGCACACCGGCTGGCTCCTGGACGGGGACACGTGGTACTACTGCAAGCCCGACGGCTCCATGGCAGCCGGGGAGACGGTGGAGGTGCCCCTGGTCTTTGACAAGGACGGAAAAATGACGCGATGACAGCTACCGCGCCGGAAGCGAGATGCTCCCGGCGCGGATTTTTACGGATAACAGGGAGTTTTTTCGCGTACCATCTGGAAAACGGCGAAGAAATCTAGTATAATCGGGTCAAGTCAATATCCGACAAATTTCAGGAGGCGCACGAATATGAGAAGAACGAAGATTATATGCACCCTTGGCCCGGCTGTGGACAACGAGGATATGATCCGGGGGCTCATCGCCGCCGGGATGGACGCGGCTCGGTTCAATTTCTCCCACGGCACCCATGAGGAGCACCTGGCCCGGCTCCACCGGCTCAACGCCGTCCGGGACTCCATCAGCCGCCCCGTCGCCACCATCCTGGACACGAAGGGGCCGGAGATACGCATCCGCACCTTCGCCGAGAAGTCCGTCACCCTGGCGGCGGGGGATACCTTCACCCTGACCACCGAGGACGTGGTGGGGGACCAGCACCGGGTGTCGGTCACCTACACCGACCTCCATGAGGAGGTGGCCCCCGGCCAGGAGATACTCATCGACGACGGCCTGGTGGCCATCCGGGTGGAGAAGATCGTCGGCCGGGACATCGTCTGCACGGTGGAGAACGGCGGTAACCTCTCCAACCACAAGTCCATCAACATACCGGGGGCCAACATCCACCTGCCCGCCATCACGGAAAAGGACATAGCGGACATCCGCTTCGGCGTGGAGAACGACTTCGACTACATCGCCGCCTCCTTCGTCCGCAAGGCCAGCGATATCCAGGAGATACGCCAGGTCCTCCATGAGTGCGGGGGCGACGATGTGCGCATCATCGCCAAGATAGAGAACCAGGAGGGCGTGGACAACATGGACGAGATTATCCTGGCCGCCGACGGGGTGATGGTGGCCCGTGGCGACCTGGGGGTGGAGATACCCGCCGCCCGTGTGCCCATCATCCAGAAGCGGATGATCGACAAGTGCCTTCTGGAGAGCAAGCCGGTCATCACCGCCACCCAGATGCTGGACTCCATGATCCGCAACCCCCGGCCCACCAGGGCGGAGGTGTCCGACGTGGCCAACGCGGTGTTCGACGGCACCAGCTGCGTCATGCTCTCGGGGGAGACCGCCAGCGGCAAGTATCCCATCGAGGCCCTTACCGCCATGGCAAATATCGTCACCGAGGCGGAAAAGGCCTCCAACAAGTGGCGGGAGTTCGAGGAGTTCAAGCTCGTCCCCGCCCCCAGCATCAGCGACGCCATCACCCACACCTGCGCCATCACGGCCAAGGACTTGAACGCCGCCGCCATTCTCACCGCCACGGCCTCCGGCAGCACCGCCAAGTACATCTCCCGGTTCCGCCCGGCCTGCCCGGTGGTGGCCCTGACCATGCACGAGAAGGTCCGCCGCCAGCTGGCGATATGCTGGGGCGTGGTGCCGGTGCTGACCGGGGAGGTCACCTCCACGGACCGGATACTGTCCATGGCCTGCCAGGTGGCCGTTCGGGAGCACTTGGTGAAGGAGGGGGACACGGTGGTCATCACCGCCGGGGTGCCCATCGGCCGGACCGGCCACACCAACCTGATAAAGGCCCACGTCATCGAAAGGAACGACGTCCTTTGATGACCCGTCAATGACCGCGTCCGCCCCGGGCAAAGCGCCCGGGGCGGACATGTTCTTTTCCGCGCAGCGCCGCGCAAAGCGACGGAAAGACAAAAAATTTTGCTTTCCGGAAAAGAATCTCTTGCGCGGAATGCAATGGAATGATATAATGTGACCACAAGGTAAGGCAGAATAAGGCAGGACGTGAAGTGCTGGCACACCCCACGTCCTTATGCAGGAGCTCGAACCTCCCACACAGCAGGAACACTGCGCCGGTCTCATTATAACCGTTGCCACTTCTTTTTACAAGGGGAGATAATTTTCCTTTATGAAGCTGGGCGGCGGGAAATGAGGCCTGTCGTCTTCGTTTGCGGTGTAGGGCACGGCCCTGCGCCGCTTTTGCTTACCTTGCGAGACCGGGAGGGGCGGGACGTTTTTCAGAGATACCCGTCCCGCTCCTCTTGGGGCGCAAAAAAAGCCGTCCGCAGACGGCGCGAAAAACGAAGGAGACGACACATGGAAAGGCGTGTTATTTGTCTGCTCCGGCGAGGGGAGTGGCCTGGGATTTGACGGTGCAGATGTCCCTGCTGGAGTGGCTGAGCTTTCAGGCCAACTGCTCCCACGTATCAGAGCTGAAATTCCTCGGTCCCGCCGGGCTGAACCGGCTGCTGCGCAAACTGGAGGGGCTCCCGCCCGAGGCCGCCAGTTTGGAGGAGTGGAACGAGGTGTTGGAATATCTCCTGGGAGAGCCGCCCTGCCACAACAGACTGACGGCGAAGAGACAGCTTATCATGCTTTTGAAAAAGAACTGGATGTGAGCCCGGCGGCGGACGGATATGACAAAGGCGCACATCGCCGTGCGCCTTTGCCGCAGGTATTCAAGACAGACGGGCCCCGCCTCAATAGGGCGTGGCGGCCGGGGCCAGGTCCAGCAGGGCCTGGAGGTCGGCCAGGGCGCCGGGGGAGCGGGTGACGGGGGTGTCCCTGTTGTCCCACCATATCAGCGCCTGGGCGTCCTCGCCGGTGGCGAAGAAATAGCTGGCCCCCTCGTAGTCCACGGAAAACAGCACGGACCAGTCCCCCTCGGAGCCCCCTATCACCTCGCCGCCCTCCAAAAGCGCGGCGAAGGCGGGGATGCTCTGGGGCGGTATGACGCCCACCGGGTTCCCGGCCACGTCGCACACCTGCAAGGGCTCCGGCTCCGGGGTGACCACGGCCGCCGCTAGGGGCATATCCGCTCCCCTGGCCAGGGCGATGTCCGCTGTCCCGGCCTCTTCCTCCGGGGCGGCCATGTCCTCCTGGGCATCCTCCACACCGGCTATCAGATTCTGGGGCGCGGCGGCGGTGGCGGCGCCCTTGGACTGGCGCCAGAACAGCGTGGCGCTCCCGACGGCCGCCAGCACCAGGCAGGCAGCGGCCCCCAGACCTATCCAGGAGCGAAGAGAGCGGACAGAGCCCTTGCGGGCGCGGCGGGGGGCGGTGTCCTCCGTCTCGGCGGCTATCTGCTCCATCACGCCCCGGACGAGCCGGGCAGGGGGCTCGGCCATGGGCTCCTCCCGCAGGGCGGTGGTCATGGCGGAGAAGGCCCGAAACAGCCGGGCGCAATCCGGGCAGGTCCGCAGGTGGGCCCGCAGGTCCCGCTCCTCCTCCGGAGACAGGGGTTCGTCCACCAGACGCGCCATCAGCTCCTCGTAGTATTCACAGTCAGCCACGGTCTCCGCCTCCTCTCTTTGCTGTGTCATAGGACGGCTCACGGCCTGAAAAGTTCCCGGTCTCCGTCAGATACCGGGCCAGCTTTCGCCGGGCCCGGAAGATGCGGCTTTTCACCGTGCCCGGTTCCGCGCCGGTGATCTGGCCTATCTCCTCGTAAGTAAGGCCCTGGATATCCCGCAGGGTCAGCGCCTGGCGGAAGGCGGGCTCCAGCCGGTCCATCCCCTCCCGGACGGCCTGGCGCAGCTCCTTTTTCTCCAGGACCCGCTGGGGGTCGCTCCCCTCGTCCGGCAGGTCGAAGGTCTCGTCCTCTTCCCCGGTGAGGGAGCTCTCCCTCCGGCGGCCCGACCGGCGGAGCATGTCCAGGCACACGTTGCTTGTCAGCCGGTACAGCCATACGGAGAACTTGCTGTCCCCCCGGAAGGAGCGCAGGCCCCGAAAGGCCCGGAGAAAGGCCTCCTGGGAGGCGTCCAGGGCGTCCTGCTCGCTGCGGAGCATGCCCAGGGCCAGGTTGTATACGCCCTTCTGGTGGGCCAGGACCAGGGATTCAAAGGCGTCTGTCTGCCCGGCCAGCACCCGGCGTATGGCGGCCCGTTCCTCTTCTCTTGTCATATTCTGTCACCTCAGCTCCCGCTTCACCCGGTCGATAACGGCCCGGATGTCCTCCAGGGTGTTCACCTTCACCATCTCCCGCTTGATGGGCCCGGACCAGGGCACCCCCCGCAGATACCAGCAGAGCTGGCGGCGGGCCTCCAGACAGGCGTTGTGGGGGTCCTTCCAGGCGCAGGCCAGCTCGAACTGGCGCAGAGCGGTGTCCATCCGCCGGGCCAGGGGCGGCAGCTCCGGCTCCGGCAGCCCCTCCAGGGCGGCGTTTATCCGGGCGAATATCCAGGGGTCCCCGAAGCAGCCCCGGCCCACCATGCACATATCCGCGCCGGTGCGCCGCAGCGCCCGGACCGCGTCCTCCCCGGAGAATATGTCCCCGTTGGCGATGACCGGGATGGTCACGGCGGCCTTCACGTCCCGGATGATGTCCCAGTCAGCCGCGCCCGCGTACATCTGCACCCTGGTGCGGCCGTGGACGGTGATGGCCGCCGCCCCGGCCTGCTGGCAGACCTGGGCGAACTCTACCGCGTTCACGCTGCCCCCGTCCCAGCCCTTGCGGAACTTCACCGTCACGGGCACGCCCGCCGTGCGGACGCAGGCCTCTATGATGCGCCCGGCCTTTTCCGGGTCCCGCATGAGGGCCGAGCCGTCCCCGCTGCGGACGATTTTTCCCACCGGACAGCCCATGTTGATGTCCAGGATGTCCGCGCCGGATATCTCCACGGCCATGGGGGCCGCCTCGGCCATGACGGCCGGGTCCGAGCCGAATATCTGCGCGGCCACGGGCCCGTCTCCCTCCGGGCAGTACAACAGCTCCCTTGTCTTTGCGTCGTTGTACACCAGGCCCCGGCTGGACACCATCTCCGTGCACGTCAGCGCCGCGCCCAGGCCCCGGCAGATGTGGCGGAACGCCGCGTCCGTGACCCCCGCCATGGGGGCCAGCGCCGCCCGCCCCGGTATGTCTGTCTGCCCGATCTTCATAGCGCCTCCCGGGAAAAATCTTCCCCGGCCCATTGTATAATCAACAGACCGGGGTGTCAACCTCTTTCCGCGAGGCAACATAATATTGTTTACATAATTAACCTTTTTCACCCGGTGAGCATCTCGTATACGACACGGATGAAGAACAGGGCCAGGACGGCGGCGATGAGGGGCTTGACGATCTTGGAGCCCTTGGCGGTGAAGCACCGCACCCCCAGGCTGCACCCGGCGATGCCGAACAGGCCCGCCGTTATGCCCAGGGGCAGGTCCACCTGGCCGTTGATGAGATAGGTGGTCAGGGCGGCGATGTTGGAGCACAGGTTGATGGCCTTGGTGGTCCCGGCGGCGTCGGTGAGGGACAGGTGGGCCGCGCCGGTGAGCAGGAGCAGCAAAAACGTCCCCGAGCCGGGGCCGTAAAAGCCGTCGTACAGGCCGATGGCCAGGGCCACGGCGGAGCAAATGGCCCCGGTCCGGGCGGGGGAGAGGGGCTGCCTCGCCTCGTCCCCGATGGCCTTGCTCCTGAACACGTACAGGGCGGTGAGGGGCAGGATGAACAGGAGGATGATCTTGAATATCCGGTCCGACACGTGCAGGGCCAGGTTGGACCCGGCGGTGGACCCGGCAAAGGTGAACGCCGCGCACAGCAGGCACAGCCGGGGCCGTATGTAGCCGTTTTTCCAGAATTTCCAGGTGGTGAGGGTGGTGCCCATGGCGGAGCTGAGCTTGTTGGTGCCTATGCTCAGATGGACCGGGAGCCCGGCGATAAGGTAGGCGGGCAGGGAGATGAGACCGCCGCCTCCGGCGATGGCGTCCACGAAGCCGCCCAGGAAAATGAGGGGGCAGACGATGAGGTATTGCATCCAGGGGGACATGACTTGCTCCTATCAGCGGTTGACACGAACCGATATTTTTATTATAATTTTTCCGTATAGGCATAACTATACCCGGTCTGGCCGGGAAAAGCAAGGAGAACATTATAATGCTCATCAGTTATAAGGGCAAGACCCCCCAGATAGCGGCCAGCGCCTTCGTGGCGGACAACGCCGTCATCATCGGGGACGTGACCGTGGGGCCGGACGCCTCCGTCTGGTTCGGGGCCGTCGTCCGGGGGGACAACGGACATATCGAGATAGGCCGGGGCAGCAACGTGCAGGACAACGCCACCCTCCACTGCGAGCCGGGCCACCCCCTCACCGTGGGGGAGGACGTGACCATCGGCCACAACGCGGTGGTCCACTGCGCCAGCGTGGGAGACGGAGCGCTCATCGGCATGGGCGCCATCGTGCTGGACGAGGCCCAGGTGGGTGAGGGCGCCATCGTGGGCGCGGGGGCCGTGGTGACCCAGCGGGCACAGATACCGGCCAACGCCCTGGTGCTGGGCGTGCCCGGCAAGGTGATAAAGACGGACGTGCCGGGCCAGAAGGAGACCAATATAGGCAACGCCGCCGGGTATGTGGCCCGGAAGAACGCCTATCTGGCGGAGCGGTGAGCCGATGAAGGGCATCGTTCTGGCCGGGGGCATGGGCACCCGCCTCTATCCCATGACGAAGGTGGTCAGCAAGCAGCTTTTGCCAGTCTATGACAAGCCCATGGTGTACTACCCCATGAGCGTGCTGATGCTGGCGGGGATACGGGAGGTGCTGGTCATCTCCACGCCGGAGGACCTGCCCCGGTATGAGCAGCTTTTGGGGAACGGCGGCCGGTTGGGAATGGATATCCGCTACGCGGCCCAGACGAGCCCCCGTGGCCTGGCGGACGCCTTTATCCTGGGGGAGCCGTTCATCGGCAGGGACACGGTGTGCCTTATTCTGGGGGACAACGTGTTTTACGGCCAGGCCCTGTCCAGCTATCTGGCCAGGGGCGCGGCGCTGCGGGAGGGGGCCATGGTCTTCGGCTACCCGGTGAAGGACCCCTCCGGCTTCGGCGTGGTGGAGTTCGATGCCTCCGGCCGGGTGGTGTCCCTGGAGGAAAAGCCAGCCCGGCCCAAGAGCCGCTACGCGGTGCCGGGACTGTATTTCTATGACAACGACGTGGCGGCCATCGCCAAGGAGGTGGAGCCCTCCGCCAGGGGGGAGATAGAGATAACCTCCATCAACAGCGTCTATCTGCGCCAGGGGCGGCTGAAGGTCATCCGGGTGGGCCGGGGCATGGCCTGGCTGGACACCGGCTCCCCCGAGGGGCTGCTCAGCGCCGCCCAGTTCGTCCAGACGGTCCAGGAGCGCCAGGGGTTTTACATAGCATGCCTGGAGGAGATAGCCTGGCGGCAGGGGTGGATAGACACGGAAAAGCTCTTGTCCATCGGCCGGGAGCTGGGTATGACGGACTACGGGAAATATCTTCTCAGCCTCCCCTCGGAGCTGTGAGGGCGGGGGCGTGAGACCCGGCGGCGGACGCCGGGACGGAGAAAAAGAGACAGAGTGAAAGAGGGGGTGAAGTTATGAGCAACAGCGGCTGGGCGCACTACGGCGACAAGTGGTTTTACATGGGACCGGAC
>CANRNA010000034.1 GCA_947631805.1 uncultured Oscillospiraceae bacterium
CGCGTAGCCCTGCTCCGTCACCAGCACGTCCACGTCGTGCTCCGTGTGGTCCACATGGGTCACCATGGGCACGATGGAGCTGATGCGTCCCTCCTTGGCGCTGGAGGCGGTCATGAATATGGTCACCGAGGCGTTCCGGGCGTAGTCCCCGGACCCACCGATGCCGTTATAAATGGTGGTGCCGTTCATCTGGGAGGAGTTCACGTTGCCGTAGATATCCGCCTCCACGGCGGTGTTCATGGCGATGACCCCCAGGCGGCGGATGGTCTCGGCACCGTTGGATATCTCCGAGTCCCGCAGCACGATGCGGCCCCGGTACGCCTCCAGATTTTCCACGAAGTGGGTCATGCCCTCCCGGGACATGCTCAGACTGGTGGCGGAGGCCAGGTCCGCGCACCCGTTGTCCAGGAGCTCGATGACCCCGTCCTGGATGACCTCCGAGAAGAACGTCAAATGCTCAAAGCCTGCGTTGGCCAGGCCCATGAGCACCGCATTGGCCACCGAGCCCACCCCGGACTGGAGGGGCACGTCACCGGCGGACAGGCGGCCCGCCGCCTTCTCGGCCTTCAGAAAGGCGATGATATTGTCCGCGATGCGCTGGCTGGTCTCGTCGGCGGGGGCCAGGGGCCGGGGATTGACCTTCAGGTCCGTGTACACCACCGCGGCTATCTTCTCCGGGTCGCAGGTGATATAGGGCCTGCCGATGCGCTGGCTCACCCCTATCAGGGGGATGGGCTCCCGGTCGGGGGGATCGGCGGGCATGTAGATGTCGTGAAATCCCTCCAACCCCTCGGGCTGGGCGGTGTTCACCTCCACGATGACCTTCTTCGCCAGGTGGACATAGGTCTGGGTGCAGCCCACGGCGGTGGAGGGGATGATATTGCCCTCCTCCGTGACGGCGACCGCCTCCACTATCGCCACGTCGATGGGGCCGTAAAACCCGTAGCGGGCGTTCTGGGCGGTCATGCCCAGGTGCTGGTCCAGATAGGCCACCCCCTCCGGGCTGGCCCCGTTCACCGCCCGGCGCAGGGCCGTGCTGGTGATGTAGGGCGTCCGCCGGGCGATCATGTCCAGCTCCCCCCAGGCGGTATCTATCTCCGGGCCGGTGGAAGCACCGGAGAGGAGGTCCACCCGCACCCGGCGGCTGCCGGAGCGGACCTGCTCCGCCAGGGCCAGGGGCACCGCCTTGGGATTGCCGGAGGGCGTAAAGCCGCTCACGGCCACGGTCATGCCGTCCTTGATGAGATAGGCGGCCTGGTCCGCCGTCATGACCCGGTCCAGAAGTGCCGGGCATCGCACGCGCTCTGCCATGGTCCCGCCCCTCACAGCGTCCGGCGGAATTTGGCCGCCTGGGCGTCGCTCACAAGGCGGGCCCCGGCCTCCAGGGCCTTCCAGTTCAGCTCCTCGGTACCAACGGGGATATGGCGGCGCACCCCCTCGTGGAGCGCCTCTTCGTCAAAAAGGCCCAGGGCCTTGTTCACGGCCCCCACGGCCACGATGTTGGCAGTCATGAGCTTTCCCACCTCGTCCCTGGCGGTGGCCAGGATGGGCAGGCTCAGCACCTGGTCCTCGTCCAGCCCCTCGGGGATGGTCAGGCCGCTGTCTATCATGACCACGGCCCCCTCCTCCAGCTCCCGGGCGTACTTGTCCAGAGCCTGCTGGGTCAGGGCCAGCAGAAAGCTGGGCCGAACGACCTTGGAATACCATATCCGCTCCCGGCTCAGGATGGTCTCCGCCCGGCACATGCCGCCCCGGGCCTCCGGGCCGTAGGCCTGGGACTGGACGGTCTGCAGCCCCGCCGCCACCGCGGCCTCCGCCACGATGACGCTGGCCAGGATGACCCCCTGGCCGCCGGAGCCGGAAAAACGCATCTCATATCTCATAGCTTATCCCTCACTTTTTGGCCTGGGCCCGCTCGATGAGCTTGGCGTATTCCTGGGTGTACTCGGGAAACTCCGTGTGGGTCAGGGTGCCTATCAGAAGCTTGCCCCTCTTCTGCTCCTCGCTCATGGCGTAATACCGGGCGGCGGGTATCATGTTCTCCTTCTGCCACTGGAGCATCTCCGGCGCGGAGCCCTTGTGGTTCTTCCGGCCGTAGTAGGTGGGGCAGACCGAGTACACGTCGATGAGGGAAAAGCCCTTGTGCAGGATGCCCTGCTTGATGAGCTCTGTGGTCTCCCTGGCGTGATAGGCCGAACCCCTGGCGGTGAAGGACGCCCCCGCGCCCGCCGCCAGCTGGGCGATGTCAAAGGGCCGGTCGATGTTGCCGTAAGGGGCCGTGGTGGCCCGGTCTCCGGTGGGGGTGGTGGGGGAATACTGGCCCCCGGTCATGCCGTAGATGTCGTTATTGAAGGTGACGACGGTCATGCCTATGTTCCGCCGGGCGGCGTGGATCAGGTGGTTGCCGCCGATGGCGGAGCAGTCCCCGTCCCCGGTCAGGACGATGACCTCCAGCTCGGGGTGGGCCAGCTTGATGCCCGTGGCAAAGGCGATGGCCCGGCCGTGGGTGGTGTGGATGGAGTCGAAGTCCATATAGCCCGCCGCCCGGGAGGAGCAGCCGATGCCGGACACCACCACCACCTTGCCCCGGTTCAGGTTCACCTCCGGGTCGTCGATAAGCTCCTCCAGCGCCACGGCCACATCCCGCATGATGATGCCGTTGCCGCAGCCCGCGCACCAGATGTGGGGCAGGTGGTCGATACGCATGAATTTATGTATCAGTTCACTGGGCATAGCTCACGCCTCCATTTCCCGCAGCTTTTTCAGGATGTCCGCCGGGGAGATGACCGTGCCGTCTATCCGGCCGAGGAACCCCACCGGCAGCTTTTCCGCCGCCACTCTCTGGACCTCCAGGAGCATCTGGCCATAGTTGTGCTCCACCATGAGCACCCGCTTCAGCCCGGCCAGCCTGGCCCGGAGCTGGGCGGCGGGGAAGGGCCAGACGGTGATGGGCCGGAACATGCCCACCTTCATCCCGGCGGCCCGTGCCTCCAGCACGGCGCTCATCGCCGCCCGGGCGGTGCCGCCGAAGCATACGACGGCGGTGTCCGCGTCGTCCAGCATGAACTCCTCCACCCGAACGATGTCGTCCAGGTTGTGGTCTATCTTCTCCATCAGCCGGGTGAACAGGTCCCCCGCCACGGCGTTGGAGCCGGTGGGGAAGCCGGACACGTCGTGGGCCAGGCCCGTGATGTTGTAGCGCTCCCCCTGGCCGAAGGGCTTCATGGCGGGCACGTAAGCCCCCTCCGGCACGAAATAGCACTGCTTGTTGGCCCCATCCCGATAGGAGATGTGGCGCTTGTTGATGATGAGCTCCGCGGGGCTGGGCAGTACCACGCCCTCCCGCATGTGGCCCACGATCTCGTCCATCAGGAAGATGACCGGGGTGCGGTACTTCTCCGACAGGTTGAAGGCCCGGATGATGAGGGTATAGGTCTCCTGGACAGAGGAGGGGCTCAGGGCGATGACCGGATGGTCCCCGTGGGTGCCCCAGCGGGCCTGCATATAGTCCCCCTGGGCGGGGCTGGTGGGCAGTCCCGTGGAGGGGCCGGTCCGCTGCACATCCACGACCACGCAGGGTATCTCCGCCAGGCAGCCGTAGCCGATGTTCTCCTGCTTCAGGGAAAAACCCGGCCCGGAGGTGGCCGTCATGGCCTTCACGCCCGTGACGGAGGCCCCCAGCACGGCGGCCATGGACCCCAGCTCGTCTTCCATCTGGATGAATTTGCCCCCCACTTGGGGCAGACGCACGGCACACTGCTCGGCTATCTCCGTGGAGGGGGTGATGGGGTATCCGGCGTAAAACCGCATCCCCGCGGCGATGGCGCCCTCCACGCAGGCCTCGTTGCCCTGCATCAAAACCGCTTTTTTCTCAGGCATATCCCTCACTCCTCCAGGTCTTCCAGCCAAATGGCGTAATCGGGGCAGCGCAGCTCGCACTGGCCGCACAGTACGCACTCGTTGTCCTGGCGCAGACGGACCTTCTCGTCCACCAGCTCCAGGGCGTTTTTCGGGCAGAAGGCCACGCATATCCCGCAGCCCTTGCACCAGGATGGGTCAAGCACCAGCTTCTTCATTCCCAGCATAACGTTTTCTCCTTCTCGGTCTGACGTCTCCGTCAAAAACGGCATCCGCGCTGTGGGATGCCGTTTCCTTTTGGGCCGGACGCCCCTCCGGGCGTCCCGTCTATTCTCCCGCCGCCGGTGTCTCCGGCGTGAGGGGTTTTGTTTTCAGGTCCTCCACCACCACGAACGCCCATATCAGCAGCTGCATCCCCACGCCTGCGTAGGTAGCGCTCTGGGCCAGGCTGTTCTGGTCGATGGCGCACATAATGCACAAAAACGCGCCGAAGTTGCACATGAACACGGCCCACCAGGGGTGCGGGGCGTTGAAGAAATAGCCGGAGGCGTAGAAGATGCCCAGCAGACCGGCGCACTGGGCGATGATCTCCACCCCGTAGCGCCACGCCACCGGGTCGGTGGCCGCGTCCCGATAGCCCGTCACCAGCCAGAGCATGGCGAAGGCCATCATCATGAAGGCGCCCTTCCGCCGGGCGGAGGCCCCCTCGGGCTTGGCGATGTTGACCCCCACCACGGCGGAGCCGAAGGCCCCCACCAATGTGGCCACGCCGCACACCTTGTGCAGTCCGGGCCAGAGCACGTCCCCCGGATGGACCAGCCGCAGCACGCCCGCCACCGCCAGCACCAGCGCCGGGACCATGTTCACCACCCCGTAAAAGGGCGTCTGGCCCGCCAGCGCCTCCTCCGGCTTGGACGGGGCGTCGAACTGGCGCAGATGGAGCACGAACACCAGCAAGATGCCCGCCGTGAGAACGATCACCAGCCCCACCAGAAGGCTCACGGGGGAACCGACCTCCAGGCCGGTGACGCCGTTCTGGATGCGCATGTCCTGCAGCCACCGCAGCAGGAAGCCCAGGGCGCTGATGACCAATGTGAATCCTGATAATCTGTACGCTTCGCTTCGCATAAGCCGCTCCGTTCAACCATAGTATTGCCTACCGGTGATTATATACCTTACCGGCGGTCCCGTCAAGGGATGGGACCCGTTCAAGAGAGGAAGTGTGCCATGGACCGCGCCGTAAAGCTCTATCTCTGGGCCGCCCTGCTGGCCGCCCTGACGGGCCTGTTCTATCTGGCCGCCCCGGAGGGCAGCGCCCTCAGCCGGGACGGCACCACGCCCCTGACCGTCCTCACCGCCGCGGGCCCTCGGGAGATGACCATGGCGGAATATCTGCCTGGGGCCGTGGCGGCGGAGATGCCCGCCGGATTCAGTCCCGAGGCTCTGAAGGCCCAGGCCGTGGCCGTGCGCACCTTCGCCCTGGCCTGCCGCCGCCACGACGGTGCCGACGTGTGCGCCGACAGCGGCTGCTGCGTGGCCTGGCTGGACGAGGCGGCCCTGCGGGAGCGGTGGGGCGGCGGCTTTGAGGCCAACATGGCCGCCGTGGCCCAGGCCGTGGCCGCCACGGACGGGGAATACCTGGCCTACGGCGGACAGGCCATCCAGGCCGCGTTCCACTCCTGCTCCGCCGGGCGTACCGAGGACAGCGGGGCCCTCTGGTCCCCCCTGCCCTATCTCATCAGCGTGGAGAGCCCCGAGACTGCGGCGGACGTCCCCGGTCTCGTCACCACCGTGTCTCTGACCGCCGACGAGCTGGCGGCGGCCCTGGACCTGGACCCGGCCGGGGACCCGGCGGGCTGGGTGGAGGCGCTCGTCCCGGACGGGGCCGGGCGGGTGGAGACGGCCGCCTTGTGCGGAAAGACCTTTTCCGGCGCGGCCATGCGCTCCCTGCTGGGCCTGCGCAGCACCGCCTTCACCGTGGACTGGGACGGGGAGCGCTTTCTCTTCACCGTCTCCGGCTACGGCCACGGGGTGGGCATGAGCCAGTACGGGGCCAACGTCTACGCCGCCCAGGGCCTGTCCTACCGGGATATCCTGGCCCACTACTATCCGGGGACGGAGATTATGTAGTCACCCCTCCAGCTTGCCGAAGAAGAACATCTCAAAGGTGGCCGTGGTCAGAAGCTGGCCCTGCTCGTCCCGGACCTCTGCCGTACAAAGGGCGGTCTGGTGGCCTTTTTTCACCACCCGGGCGCTGGCGATGAGCACCGGGCCCAGGCCGGGCCGGAGGAAGTGGATATCGGCCGACTGGGTCACCACGGTCCTGCCCGTGGCGGTGGCGGCCAGCCCGGCGGCGGTGTCGCACAGGGTGAACAGCAGCCCCCCGTGGGCGATGCCGTGGGGGTTGAGGGAGGCCTCGGTCATCTCCGCCCGGCACTGGCAGTAGCCCTCCTCCAGCGCCGTGAGGGTCACCCCGTTGTGCAGGGCAAAGCCCTCCTTTTCCGCCCGCTGTCTCACCTTTTCCAGATCGATCATGCTCTGTCTCCTTCCGCCGGTGCGCCTGGCGTCAGCACGCCTCCCCTTGCGAGGAGGCGTCCGGCGCGCAGCATATTTCCACAGGATTTTATCACCCTCCGGCCGGTTCGTCAACCTTTTCCACCTGTATGGTCCCGTCCCGCACGGTCAGCCGCACCCGGCTCCCGGCGGCGATATCCCCGGCCAGGAGCATCTCCGCCAGCCGGTCCTCCACCAGCCGCCTCAGACACCGCCGGAGAGGCCGGGCCCCGTAATCCGGGTCGTACCCCTGTTCCGCCAGGGCGTCCAAAACGGCGCTGTCCGTCTCCATGGTCACGCCCTTCCCGTTCAGCCGCCGCTCCACCTTTTCCAGCAGCCGCCGGGCGATGCGCCGTATCTGCTCCCGCTCCAGGGCCCGGAACACGACGATGGCGTCCACCCGGTTGAGAAGCTCGGGCCTGAACACCCGCCGGGCCTCCTCCATCACCCTCTCCCGCAGCCGCTCGTACCGCTCCTGGGCCGAGTCCTCCCTGCCGGAGAAGCCCAAGGGGCGGCTGCCGCCCAAAATGGCCTGGGCCCCCACGTTGGAGGTCATGACCACCACGGTGTTTTTGAAGTCCGTCTTCCGGGAGTGGGCGTCGGTGAGGACGCCGTCCTCCAGAATTTGCAGCAGCAGCCCCCACACGTCCTCGTGGGCCTTCTCCATCTCGTCGAACAGCACCACGCTCCAGGGGCGGCGGCGCACCCTGTCGGTGAGCCACCCGCCCTCGTCGTGGCCCACGTAGCCAGGGGGCGCGCCGATGAGACGGCTGACCGCGTGCTTTTCCATATACTCGGACATATCCACCCGGATGACCGCCTGCTCGTCCCCGTACACCGCCTCCGCCAGGGCCCGGCACAGCTCCGTCTTGCCCACCCCCGTAGGCCCCAGGAAAAGGAAGCTGCCCACCGGCCGGTCCGGGTCGGCCAACCCCACCCGGCCCAGGCGTATGGCCCGGCACACGGCGGAGACCGCCTCCTCCTGCCCCACCAGCCGTCGGTGGATGATGTCCTCCAGGTGCGTCAGCCGTTCGCTCTCCTCTCTGGTGAGATTCTCCACGGGGATGCCTGTCCAGCCGGACACCACCGCCGCCACGTCCTCCGGCCCCACCTGCATGGGCATGGACCCGGCCTGGGCCGTCCAGGCGCTGCGGGCCACGTCCAGCTCCTGCCTGCCCAGCCGCTCCTGGTCCCGCAGCGTGGCCGCCCCCTCGAAATCCTGGTCCTTCACCGCCTGTTCCTTCAGGGCCCGCAGGCTCTGCACCCGCTCCTCCGCCGCCCGCACGCCCTCGGGCACCCTGGCCCCCGCCATGCGCACCCGGCTGGCCGCCTCGTCTATCAGGTCGATGGCCTTGTCCGGCAAAAAACGGTCCGGGATATACCGGCCGGAGAGCTCCACCGCCGCCTTCACCGCCCCGTCGGTGATGACCAGGCCGTGGTGGCTCTCGTACCGGTCCCGCAGGCCCATGAGGATGCGCACGCTCTCCTCCCTGGTGGGCTCCGCCACCGTCACCGGCTGGAACCGGCGCTCCAGCGCCGCGTCCTTCTCCACATGGGTCCGGTACTCCTCCAGGGTGGTGGCCCCGATGACCTGGATGAGCCCCCGGCCCAGGGCGGGCTTGAGTATGTTGGCCGCGTCGATGGCCCCCTCCGCCGCCCCCGCGCCCACGATGGTGTGCATCTCGTCCACGAACAGTATCACGTCCCCGGCCTTGGCGACCTCCTTGATGACCGTCTTCACCCGGTCCTCAAAGTCCCCCCGGTACTTGGTCCCCGCCAGCATGGAGGGGATGTCCAGGGCCACCACCCGCTTGCGCCGCAGATGGTCCGGCACGTCCCCGGCGGCCACCCGCCGGGCCAGGGCCTCGGCCACCGCCGTCTTGCCCACCCCCGGCTCTCCGATGAGGATGGGGTTGTTCTTCGTCCGGCGGGACAGTATCTGTATGACCCGCTCCAGCTCTCGCTCCCGGCCCACCACCGGGTCCAGCTGGCCCCGGACGGCCATGTCCGTCAGGTCCCGGCTGTACTGGTCCAGCACCCTGGTGTCGCCCCGCCGGGCCGCGGGCCGGACGCTCCCCTCCTCGGGCCGGGCCCGGTACTCCGGCCCGGAGAATATGTCCAGCACGTCGGTATAGAGCTTGTTGGGGTCGATGCCCGCCTCCTCCAGGGCCTTGGTCCCGGCGCAGTCCGACTGGCGCAGTATGCCCATGAGGATGTGCTCCGTGCCCACGAAGCTGTGGCCCAGCCGGGCCGCGTCCGAGCAGGCCAGCTCAATGCTCTTTTTCGCTTTGGGGGTCAGGCCCTGGGCCGGAGGCCCCGGCGTGCCCCGCCCGGCGGCGCTGGTGACCAGCTCCGTCACCGCCACGGTCTCCAGGCCGCTCCGGCGCAGGCACCGGCAGGCCAGGCCCTCCCCCTCCCGCATGAGCCCGATGAGCAGATGCTCCGTGCCCACATAGCTGTGGCCCAGCTGGCTGCTGGCCTGGTAGGCCTCCTCGATGGCCCTCCGGGCCCGCAGGGTGAACCGCTCCGTGTTTTTCATATCATCGCCTCCGGGAAGATTATAGCCGCTCCCTGTGAAATAAAAGCGCGAGAGACGTTGAACATTTTGTCGGAACCCCTCCCCGGAGGACCGATAAACCGCGTTTTTCCCGTCCGGTTCGGCCCATTTTTGTGATTTTCGGCGGTTTTCCCCAGGAATTTCTTCCCCAGGCCGCAAAAAACAGTTGAACCCGGCAGGCATTTGTGCTAGTATGAGTGCGTACATAAAAAATGGAGGTAATCACAATGGCTTATAAGATTTCCGACGCTTGCATCTCCTGCGGTTCCTGCGCTGATCAGTGCCCGGTCGAGGCCATCAGCGAGGGCGATGCCCACTATGTCATCGATCCTGACAAGTGCATCAGCTGCGGCTCTTGCGCCGAGCAGTGCCCCATGAGCGCTATCGCTGAGGAGTAAGGCAAAAGAAACCATGCGGGCGATATGCTTTGGCATATCGCCCGCAGCCATATATAGGGACGGATGACCTGTACAGTCCATCCCGTGGGAGATACCATGAAAACTCTCTGGCCGGAGGGGCCCGTCTACACCGACGACCCCGCCTTCAAAATAACCACCGATTCCGTGCTGCTGGCCCACTTCGCCGCGGCCATACCGGGCTTTTCCCGCTGTATGGACATTGGCTGCGGAGGCGGGCTTTTGTCCGTGCTGCTCCACGCCGGGCGGCCGGACGCGGTGTACGACAGCGTGGACATCCGCCCCGAGGCGGTGGCCGTGTGCCAGCGCAATTACCGGGCCAACGACATCGACGGCCAGGCGGACCGGCTGGACGCCCGGGAATACCGGACCATCGGCCGTCCGGGCCTGTACGACCTTGTGGTGTGCAATCCCCCTTACTACTACCTGGGCAAGCCCTCCCCCGACGGAGGCCGGGCCGCCGCCAGGGGGGACAGCCTCTCCCCCGCCCAGTTCTCCAGCGCCGCGTCCTATTTTCTGCGCCGGGGCGGGGCCTTCTGCCTTGTCCACAAGCCGGAATTTCTCACGGACATCTTCGCCGCCATGCGTCTGGCGGATATCGAGCCGAAGCGGCTGCGCCTTGTCTCCTACAAGGCGGACAGCGCCCCCTCCCTGGTGCTGGTGGAGGGCCGCAGGGGCGGCCGTCCCGGTCTCGCCGCCCAGCCCGGTCTCATCCTGGCCGAGGCCGACGGCTCCCCCACCTGGGAGACCAGGGCCATATACCATCTGCGGGAGCGTGAATAGCCATGGATTTTTTGAAAGAATATTACAGCTCCTATGACGAGGACGGCCGTCTCCTCTCCCGGCACGGGCAGGTGGAGTTCATCACCACGTGGAAATACATCCACACCTATCTGAGCTCCCCTCCCGCCTCTGTTCTGGAGGTAGGCGCGGGTACCGGCCGGTACAGCGTCGCCCTGGCCAGGGAGGGACACCGGGTGACAGCCGTGGAGCTGCTGGAGCACAACATCGGTATTCTGAAAGAAAAGCTCGACGGCACAGAGGACATCACCGTTATGCAGGGCAACGCCCTGGACCTGTCCGCCCTGGAGGACGGCACCTTTGACATGACGCTCCTGCTGGGGCCCATGTACCACCTCTGCACGGACGGGGAAAAGCGCCGCGCCCTGTCCGAGGCGGTCCGGGTGACCAGGCCAGGGGGCTATATCCTCGCGGCCTACTGCATGAACGAGCCCACCGTCATCCAATTCGTGTTTGAGCGGAACATGCTCCGGGAAGTGACGGACAAGCACATGCTGACGGAGGACTGGCACTGCATCAGCGAGCCGAAGGACCTGTTTGCGATGGTCCGAACGGAGGAGATCGCCGCGCTGGACGCCGCCGTCCCGGTCCGCAGGCACAAGCTCGTCGCCACAGACGGGGCGACGAATTACCGCCGGGCGGTCATCGACGCCATGGACGACGAGACCTTCTCCCAGTGGGTAGCCTACCACCTGGCGACCTGCGAGCGCCAGGACCTTGTAGGCGCCTCCCACCACACCCTGGACATCTTACAAAAGCTATAAAATATAGCGAGGACCGCCCGGCGGGGCGGTCCCCGTTGTTTTGTCAGCACAAAAACTACAGGGTGCGAAATTTTTTGGACAGCCGCAGAAAAAGGCCCGGCGCGTTTTCCGCGCCGGGCCCGGCTGTTCATTTTTCCCGCAGGAATTGCTCCAGGAAGGCCAGCTCCCGGTCCAGGGGCAGATTCCGGCGGCGGACGCAGCTGTCCAGGTCCACGGCCTCATATACCGTCTCGTCGAACACGGGGCTCGCCGCCCGGTATTCCTCCATGGTCAGCTCCTCCAGGGGCTTTCCGGCGTGGACCAGCCCCGCCGCCACAGCGTAGGCCTCCCGGAAGGGGACTCCGTGGGCCACCAGCCAGTCGGCGCAGTCCGTGGCGTTGATGAACCCCGCTCCCGCCGCCCGGCGCATGGCCTCCGGATGGGGGGTCATGCCCCCGATCATGGCCGCCAGCACGTCCAGGCACAACCCCGCCGTGTCGATGGCGTCGAACAGGGCCTGCTTGTCCTCCTGCATGTCCTTGTTGTAGGCCAGGGGCAGCCCCTTCAGCACCGTGAGCATCCCCATCAGGTCCCCGTACACCCGACCGGTCTTGCCCCGGATGAGCTCCGCCATGTCCGGGTTTTTCTTCTGGGGCATGATGGACGAGCCGGTGACGAACCCCTCCGGCAGGGTGATGAAGCCGAATTCCAGGCTGGACCAGAGCACCAGCTCCTCGCTGATGCGGCTCAAGTGGGTCATGACCAGGCTCAGAGCCCCCATCACCTCCACGCAGAAGTCCCGGTCGGACACCGCGTCCAGGCTGTTGAGCATGGGCCCGTCGAAGCCCAATGCCGCCGCCGTCATCTCCCGGTCGGTGGGAAAGGTGGTCCCCGCCAGGGCGCATGCCCCCAGGGGGCTCTGGTTCAGCCGCTTTCTGGCGTCGGCCAGCCGCCCCGCGTCCCGGATGAGCATCATGGCCCAGGCGCAGAGATAGTGGCCGAAGGTCACCGGCTGGGCCCGCTGGAGGTGGGTGTAGCCGGGCATGACCGCGTCCCTGTATTCCGCCGCCTTGCCGTGGATGGCCTCCACCGCCTTCTTTATGCGCGCCAGCAGGGCGTCTGTCTGGC